>CAKZHP010000021.1 GCA_936924635.1 uncultured Propionibacteriaceae bacterium | reverse complement strand
GGGGCGCGAGGGTGGCACGGGCCGTCCTGAGCGCGGCGGTCGCCGTCGGGCCGAGGACGCCGCCGCCGAGGCGCCGGCCACCGAGAACGCAGGAGCGTGACCCATGCTCATCCCACGTCGCGTCAAGCACCGTAAGCAGCACCACCCCCAGCGGGACGGGATCGCCAAGGGCGGCACCAAGCTCGCCTTCGGTGAGTACGGCATCCAGGCGCTGGAGTCGTCGTACCTGACCAACCGTCAGATCGAGGCTGCCCGAATCGCCATGACCCGTCACATCCGCCGTGGTGGAAAGGTCTGGATCAACGTCTACCCGGACCGTCCGCTGACCAAGAAGCCGGCCGAGACCCGCATGGGTTCCGGCAAGGGTTCGCCGGAGTGGTGGGTCGCCAACATCAAGCCCGGACGGGTGCTCTTCGAGCTCTCGGGCGTCGACGAGGCCGTGGCCCGCGAGGCCATGCGGCTCGCGATCCACAAGCTCCCGTTCAAGGCCAGGTTCATCAAGCGTGAGGCAGGGGATCTCTGATGGCCAGCTCGCTGAACGCCGCGGATCTGCGCGGCCTGTCCCGCTCTGAGCTGGACGCCAAGGTCGTGGAGCTGAAGGAGGAGCTGTTCTCCCTCAGGTTCCAGCACCAGACCGGCCAGCTCGAGTCGAACGGCCGGCTGCGAGAGGTCCGCAAGGACATCGCGCGCATCTACACCGTGATCCAGGAGCGTGTCCTCGGGATCGTCCCGGATCCGGATGAAGGGAAGAAGTGAGCATGAGTGAGTCGACCGTCACCGAGCGCGCGGGGCGCAAGGTCCGGGAGGGCCTCGTCGTCTCCGACAAGATGGACAAGACCGTCGTGGTCGCCGTCGAGGACCGGGTGAAGCACGGCCTGTACGGCAAGGTCATGCGTCGCACCGAGCGGCTCAAGGTGCACGACGAGAGCAACGAGGCCGGCGTGGGTGACCGCGTCCGCGTCATGGAGACCCGACCGCTGTCCGCCACCAAGCGTTGGCGGCTGGTCGAGGTCCTCGAGAAGGCCAAGTAAGCCCACAACGACCGTCCCACCAGGCCCCACGGGGAACCAGTAGGACAAGGAGTGACAAATGATCCAGCAGGAGTCGCGACTCAAGGTCGCCGACAACACCGGTGCCAAGGAGATCTTGTGCATCCGCGTGCTCGGCGGCTCCAAGCGTCGCTATGCCCACCTCGGTGACACGATCGTCGCCACCGTCAAGGACGCGATCCCTGGCGGCAACGTCAAGAAGGGCGACGTCGTCAAGGCCGTCGTGGTCCGGACCGTGAAGAGCCACCGCCGCGGCGACGGCTCCTACATCAAGTTCGACGAGAACGCGGCCGTCATCCTCCGCGCCGATGGCGAGCCCCGCGGCACGCGCATCTTCGGCCCCGTGGCCCGCGAGCTGCGTGAGCGTCGCTTCATGCGCATCGTCTCGCTCGCCCCGGAGGTGATCTGACATGTCGAACTCGCTGCACGTGAAGAAGGGCGACCGCGTCCGCGTGATCTCCGGCAAGGACAAGGGCCTCGTCGGTGAGGTGCTCGCCGTGGACGTCCCGCGCGAGCGGGTCACCGTCTCGGGCGTGAACATCGTCAAGCGTCACAAGAAGGACAGCGCGACGCAGTCGGGTCAGCAGACCAAGGGCGGGATCATCTCGTCCGAGGCCCCGATCCACGTCTCCAACGTCGCGCTCGTCGTGAAGGTGGACGGCAAGGAGGTGACCACCCGCGTGGGCTATACCCGTGAGGAGGTCACCAAGCGCCGGCCTGACGGCACCGAGTACACGGCCAGCCGTTCGGTCCGCATCGCTCGCAAGACCGGGGAGAAGATCTGATGACCACCGACCTCGACGAGAAGACGACCGAGGCCACCACCGCCACGCCGGCTGCCCCGAAGCAGCTGCCGCGGCTCAAGGAGCGCTACCGCTCCGAGATCAGCAAGGCGCTCCAGGACGAGTTCTCGTACGCCAACGTCATGCAGATCCCCGGCCTCACCAAGATCGTGGTGAACATGGGTGTCGGCGACGCGGCGCGGGACTCGAAGGTCATCGACCACGCGGTGCGCGACCTGACGGCCATCACCGGCCAGAAGCCGCAGGTGACCAAGGCCCGCAAGTCCATCGCGCAGTTCAAGCTGCGCGAGGGCATGCCGATCGGCTGCCACGTCACGCTCCGGGGTGACCGGATGTGGGAGTTCGCCGACCGTCTGCTGACGCTGGCGCTGCCCCGAATCCGCGACTTCCGTGGCCTGTCGCCGCGGCAGTTCGACGGCAACGGCAACTACACCTTCGGTCTGACCGAGCAGGTGATGTTCCACGAGATCAACCAGGACAAGATCGATCGCACCCGGGGCATGGACATCACGTTCGTGACCACGGCGACGAACGACGACGAGGGCCGGGCGCTGCTGCGTCACCTCGGGTTCCCCTTCAAGTCGGACGCCGACGCGGCCGCCTCGAAGAAGCCGGCCAAGAAGTCGGCGTACCCCAAGAAGAGGAAGTGAGGCTGACGTGGCCAAGACAGGACTGAAGGTCAAGCAGGCCCGCAAGCCGAAGTTCGGCGTCCAGGGCTACACCCGGTGCCAGAGGTGCGGCCGGCCGCGCGCGGTGTTCCGCAAGTTCGGCCTGTGCCGCATCTGCCTGCGCCAGCTGGCCCACCGTGGCGAGCTGCCAGGCGTCACCAAGTCGTCCTGGTGACCTGCGCCGGACGAACCTGGACCGCTCGGTCCACCACCTGACCCGCTGCCGGGAGCTCTCCCCGGACTAGCGCGGTAGGTCAACCGGGAGACCGGGAGAAACCGCCGCGAGAAAGAGGCAACTGCCCCAATGACGATGACAGATCCGATCGCAGACATGCTGACGCGGCTGCGCAACGCCAACCTGGCGTACCACGACGAGGCGACCATGCCGTCTTCGAAGATCAAGGTGGGTATCGCCGAGATCCTCAAGCAGGAGGGCTACATCGCCGACTTCACGGTCAACGAGCCCGGCGAGAACGAGGTCGGCAAGACGCTCACCGTGAGCCTCAAGTACGGCCGCAACCGCGAGCGCTCCAT
The DNA here is from genome assembly GCA_936924635.1 of uncultured Propionibacteriaceae bacterium. Classification (GTDB taxonomy): domain Bacteria; phylum Actinomycetota; class Actinomycetes; order Propionibacteriales; family Propionibacteriaceae; genus Fen-668. Next base: position 4,351 of record CAKZHP010000021.1, on the reverse strand, counting down.
CGCTGGCGTGCGCCGCATCTCCAAGCCCGGTCTGCGTGTGTACGCGAAGTCGAACGAGCTGCCCAAGGTGCTCGGCGGTCTCGGCATCGCGATCATCTCGACCAGCCAGGGTCTCTTGACCGACAAGGACGCCAACCACAAGAGCGTGGGCGGCGAAGTCCTCGCCTACGTGTGGTGACGGGAGGAAGTTGACATGTCTCGAATCGGCAGACTCCCCATCACTGTCCCGTCCGGCGTCGAGGTGAGCCTCGACGGCCAGGACGTGCAGGTGAAGGGCCCCAAGGGCACGCTGAACCACACGGTGCCGGCTCCGATCACGGTCGCTCGCACCGACGACGGCCAGATCGAGGTGGCACGCCCGAACGACGAGCGCCTCGCGAAGTCGCTCCACGGCCTGACGCGGACGCTCATCAGCAACATGGTCCTCGGTGTCACCGAGGGCTACGAGAAGAAGCTCGAGATCGTCGGCGTCGGTTACCGCGTCACGGCCAAGAGCCCCACGCAGCTCGAGTTCGCGCTCGGCTTCAGCCACCCCGTCACCGTGAACGCGCCCGAGGGCATCACGTTCACCGTGGAGAACAACACCCGCTTCTCGGTGCAGGGCATCGACAAGCAGCGTGTCGGCGAGGTCGCGGCGAACATCCGCAAGATCCGCAAGCCCGAGCCCTACAAGGGCAAGGGCGTGCACTACGCCGGCGAGCGCATCCGTCGCAAGGCCGGAAAGGCAGGTAAGTGATGGCCATCTCGCTGTCAGTGCGCAAGACCCTGGCCGATCGGCAGGCGTCGCGGCAGCGCCGCCAGAACCGTGGCCGCAAGGGCATCACGGGGACGGCCGAGCGGCCGCGCCTGGTGGTCACCCGCTCGACGCGCCACGTGTTCGCGCAGGTGATCGACGACACGACGGGCACGACGCTGGCGTCGGCCTCCACCATGGAGGCCGACCTGCGCAACGCGACCGCCGACAAGTCGGGGAAGGCGAAGGAGGTCGGCAAGCTGCTGGCCGAGCGCGCCAAGAAGGCCGGTGTGGAGCAGGTCGTCTTCGACCGCGCCGGCAACAGGTACCAGGGCCGCGTCGCCTCCCTCGCCGAGGGTGCGCGCGAGGCCGGACTCGGGTTCTGACGGAAGGTTTGAGCGATGACTGACATGCAGCAGCGCCGCGGTGGCGGCGAGCGCCGTGGTCGCGACGACCGCCGTGGCAACCAGGGCCCCGAGCGCGAGAAGAGCCAGTACCTCGAGCGCGTCGTGACCATCAACCGCGTGGCCAAGGTCGCCAAGGGTGGCCGCCGCTTCAGCTTCACCGCGCTCGTCGTGGTGGGTGACGGCGAGGGCACCGTGGGCATCGGCTACGGCAAGGCCAAGGAGGTGCCCACGGCGATCGCCAAGGGCGTCGAGGAGGCGAAGAAGCACTTCTTCCGCGTGCCTCGCATCCAGGGCACCATCCCGCACCCCGTGCAGGGCGAGAAGGCGGCGGGCGTCGTCATGCTTCGCCCGGCGTCCCCGGGTACCGGCGTCATCGCCGGTGGCTCGGCTCGCGCCGTGCTGGAGTGCGCCGGCGTGCACGACGTGCTCGCCAAGTCGCTGGGCTCGTCCAACGCGATCAACGTGGTGCACGCCACGGTGGCCGCGCTGCGCAGCCTGGAGGAGCCCGAGCAGGTCGCTCGTCGCCGTGGCAAGTCCGTCGAGGACGTCACACCGGCCGCGATCCTGCGGGCCCGCGCGGAGGGAGAGCACTGAGATGGCACAGCTGAAGGTGACCCAGGTCCGCTCCACGGTCGGTGGCAAGCAGAACCAGCGCGACTCGCTTCGCTCGCTGGGCCTGAAGAAGATCGGCCAGAGCAAGACCGTCGAGGACCGTCCCGAGATCCGCGGCATGATCAACACCGTGTCGCACCTCGTGACCGTTGAGGAGGTGGAGTGAGATGGCGCTGAAGGTTCATCACCTGCGCCCGGCGCCCGGCGCCCACACCAAGAAGACCCGTGTGGGTCGCGGTGAGGGCTCGAAGGGCAAGACGGCCGGTCGCGGCACCAAGGGTTCCGGCGCCCGGCAGAACGTCCCTCAGAACTTCGAGGGCGGCCAGATGCCGATCCACATGCGGCTCCCGAAGCTCAAGGGCTTCAAGAACCCGTTCAAGGTGAGCTACCAGGTCGTCAACGTGACCCGGCTCGGCGAGCTGTTCCCCGACGGCGGCGACGTCCGCGTCGAGGACCTCGTGGAGAAGGGCGCAGTCCGCGACGGCCAGCTGGTCAAGGTGCTCGGCAACGGCGACCTGTCCGTCGCCCTGCAGGTGAGCGCGCACGCGTTCTCCGCGTCGGCCAAGCAGAAGATCGAGGCGGCGGGGGGCTCGGTCTCCGAGCTCTGAGCACGACTCTCGTACGCACACGCGGGCGGTCTCCTTCGGGAGGCCGCCCGCGCTGCGTTGTACGGCCAGGGGCTGCAGGTGGGCCTGCGCGGCCGCGTACGACGCTGTGCTCAGCGCGGGCGGTGTGCCACCAGCACGTACTGCAGGGGAGACGGTCCGAGCGATCACGCAGCCGGTAGCGGTCGCCGACCTTCTCCATCAACGTGGGCCAAGGCGCCCAGGCGCTGAAGGGCGTCTCCTCGAAGGAGTCGAGCACGAGCCCCGCGTCGAGCAGGGCCATGAGGATCTCACCGATCGAGTGGTTCCACTGATGGTTCACCCCGTGCCTGATCGGCGGGGCGCCCTCGGCGGCCTCGACGTAGCTGCCCTCGTCGTCCCAGGTCAGCGGCTGGGCATGCTCGAAGTAGGGCTGCTCGATGCGGAGCCCGCCAGACACGTCCTCGCCGACAGTCATCAGCACCGGGTGGTCGTCACGCAGCACCCGGCCGCCTGGCCGCAGCAGGGAGCGACCACACGGCCCCACCGGGCGACGTCGGGCAGCCAGCACAGCACGCCGAGGCTGGCGTACACGAGGTCGAACATGCCGTCCACCGCCTCGCGGGCGTCGTACACGTTCGACTCGGCGAGCTCGATGTGTCCCTGGCAGCACTCGGCGAGCGACCTGGCACGGCGCACCGACTCACCGGAGAAGTCCACGCCCACCACGCGCCGCGCACCGAGGCACGCGAGCCCCACCGTGTCGGTCCCGAGGTGGCACTGCAGGTGTATGACGTCGACCCCCGCGAGGTCTCCGAGCCGGGTGAGGTCCTGAGCGAGCTGCGGGCTGATGTGCGACGGGTCGGCCAGGAGGTGGTCGATGCCGCGGCTCGCGCGGCGGAGCATCGCTCCTCGCGTCCAGGCGCTCTGTGACCATGGCCGGGGCGCTACTGTCGGCGCGCTCACGGCGTCGCCCTCCCGGCATCGACGGCGAGTCCGCTGCTGCCGGCGACGGGAGACCGACGGATGACGACGTGCGACCGCCGGGTGACGACGCCCGGCCGGCCCGCGTACGGTTCGCTGTCATGACCCCGCATCACCCCGCGCTCAGCCGGGCGGCGCTCGGCGTCCTCATGGCTGGGGTGGACGCGACCGGCCCGGACCTGCCGGGCTGGACCCGGGAGGCGCTCGCCGGTGGTCTTGGGGCGGTCTGCCTGTTCGGGGTGAACACCCCCGACATCCCGACGGCCCGCGCGATCACCGACGTGCTGCGTGCAGCCGGCCCCGACGTGGTGGTCGCGGTCGACGAGGAGGGCGGCACGGTCAGCCGGCTGCAGCTGGATCGCGGCTCGTCGCTGCCCAGCGCCGCCGCGCTGGGTCAGGTGGACGACCCGGACCTGACCCGACGCTGCGGTGCGGCGATCGGTCGGCTGGTGGCCCTGGCCGGCGTCGATCTGGATCTGGCCCCGGTGCTCGACGTCGCCAGCGAACCGGCCAACCCCGTGATCGGGGTCCGGTCGTTCGGGGCGACACCAGACACGGTTCGTACGCACGGCGAGGCTTTCGCCCGGGGGCTGGCCGATGCCGAGGTCGCCTCCTGCGCCAAGCACTTCCCGGGGCATGGTGCGACCACCACCGACTCTCACCTCACCCTCCCCGTCGTCGCCGGGGACCGGGCGACCGTGCTGGCGCGCGACGTCACGGCCTTCTCCGCGGGCGTCGACGCGGTGATGACGGCCCACCTGCGGGTTCCGGCCCTGGGGGAGGGGGTGGCCTCGCTCTCGTCGTGGAGCACCGCTCTGCTGCGCGATGCGGGCTTCGACGGGGTGATCGTGACCGACGCCCTCGGCATGGCGGGCGCCTCTGGAGAGATCGGGCTGGGGGAGGCCTGCGTGCGGGCGCTGGAGGCGGGCGCTGACCTGCTCTGCCTCGACTCCCCGCAGAACCGGGACCCCGAGGACCTCCTCCGTACGTCGGCGGCGGCGGTCGACGCCGCCCTCTCCGAGGGCCGCCTC
>CAKZHP010000020.1 GCA_936924635.1 uncultured Propionibacteriaceae bacterium | reverse complement strand
CCGCCGAAGTCGATGATGGCTGCACCGATCCAGAGCAGCTCTCGGTAGGGGGATGGGAAAGCGGCGGCGACGGCGATCAGGACGGGTGCGATGAGCAGGCTCGGGACCAGCCGCAGTAGGCCTGCACGGACGTGTTCGTCGTCGTGGGAGGCGGCCACGACGAACAAGACCAGGTGGATGACGCGGATGGTGAGCAGGGCAAGCCCGAAGACGAGGGCTCCGGTGCTGAACGCGGTCGGGAGTGCGCTTGCGGCCAGCAGCATCGCAGCCATGGCGGCGATGACCAGGCAGCGAAATACCACCCGATTCGTGGTGAAGGTGTTGGTGAGCCACGTGTAGCAGACCCAGGCCCACCACACCGCCAGCAGGCCGAGCACACCATGACCGAAACCCCGCCACGAAACGTCGTCCCGCACCAGCTCGGTCAGCTGCGCCATCGCGTACACGAACACCAGGTCGAAGAACAGCTCTAGGTCGCCCACCGACCCGCTGCCGCTGTCCCGCGCGCCGGCCTCGCTGCCCGGCTCAGAGTTCTCTGACATCCGCGAAATCATCCCCTTTCAAGCCCGGCAACTCCTACCCCCGAACCGACGGTGCTGCCGCGCCGTCCGGAGCGCTGCCCGGACCGACCGGGCTGCGCCCTTGGGCAGGGTCACAGCATTTCTAGTGGTCGCGGTCCGCTCGGGGGCGGGAACGCACGGTCCAGAGCATCCAGGTCTTCGCGGGTCAGCTCCACGTCCAGTGCTGTGGCGTTGTCTCGCACGTGCTGCGGGCTGCTCGCCTTGGGGATCGTGCAGAGCGAGTCGCGGCGTAGCACCCAGGCGATGGCCGCCGCCGCGGGGCTGACGCCGTGGCGGGCCGCGACGTCGTTCAGCGTCGTGTCGTGAAGGATGCGGCCCTGCTCGATCGGCGAGTACGCCATGACCGGCAGCTGGTGTTCGGCGCACCACGGCAGTAGGTCGTACTCCGGTCCTCGCCGCGACAGGTTGTACAGCACCTGATCCGTGGCCAGCCCGCTGCTGCCCGGCACGTCCTGCAGGTCGGCGAGGGCCCGGTGGTCGAAGTTGCTGACGCCCCAGTATCGGATTTTCCCGTCCTCGACGAGCTGTTGCAAAGCCGCGACGGTGTCCTGCAGCGGGTACCTGCCCTGCCAGTGCAGCAGGTAGAGGTCGATCCGATCGGTGCCCAGGCGTTTCAGGCTGCGTTCGCAGGCCGCGATCGTGCCGGAACGGGAGGCGTGGGACGGCAGGACCTTGCTGACCACGAACGCCTCGTCGCGGCGACCCGCCAATGCTTCACCGACCACCTCCTCCGCGCCGCCGTCGGCGTACATCTCGGCGGTGTCGACCAGCGTCATGCCCAACTCGAGGCCGGCGTGCAGCGCGGCGACCTCGTCGCCGCGGCGGCCGGGGTCCTCACCCCAGCCCCAGGTGCCCTGGCCCAGCACAGGGATGGACTCCCCGCTCGGCAGCGCTATCCGTCGCATCCGCGATCACTTCCTTCTGGTTGTCCTGAGGTGGGACGTGGGCTGAGATCCCTGAAGGGCCGGCGCGTCCTCGACCGGTGCTGGTTTATAGGAGGGTGGCGGGTACCGAGGTGCCGGGTGTCGAGCTGGTAGTCAGCCCTGCCTGTGCATGTGGAGTACCGGGCTGCTCACGAGCGGTTTCCGGCGCCGGTGGGCTGGACATTACCACCACGGTGGAACAAAAGGCAGAGGTCATCGTGTGAGCGGCTGGTTGTCAGGTTCCCGTCTCGGGCCGCCTCTTGGTCTCTTGGTCTGCCACGTTCACGCCGGCGTTGCGCAGGTCCTCTCGACCAGGTCCTTTGGCGTGAAGCCGAAGTCGTCGGCATAGACGAAGCCATCGGACCCCGTATTGTACGGCGGATCGATGTAGATGCACTTGACCTTGCCCGCCTACGACCCCACCAGATGCTTGAGTGCATCGAGGTTATCCCCCGACGATTTACAGGTTCTCGGAATCCGCGTTTACGGCCGAAGCATTGTGTTCGACATCGGGAACCACCACCGTCTCGGTCCTAGTCGAGGCCAGGTACTTGGCGTACGACTTCCCCAAGAACTTGATCTCGTAGCCTTCGCGCGTCACCGACACGTCCGCGGAACTCAGCGCCTCTTGAAGGCGATCGAGCCTGAACTCGCCGTCCTTGTTGAAGTACTCCCGCAACGCCGCGCGGAGGCGTTCTAGCTCGAAGTCGTTCGGTTTGTCGTCTCGTTCGCGTCGTGGGCGTCCCTGATCACTTCTTGCCCCCAGACGTAAGCCCTGTCCTGAACTCCACCACGTCGCCGTCGGCCATCACGTACTCCTTGCCCTCGATGCGCGCCTTGCCGGCAGCCCTCGCGGCAGCGATGGACCCGGCGGCGACGAGGTCGTCGTACGAGACGATCTCGGCCTTGATGAAGCCCTTCTCGAAGTCGGTGTGGATCACCCCGGCGGCCTGGGGGGCGGTGGCGCCCTTGCGGATCGTCCAGGCGCGCGACTCCTTGGGGCCGGCGGTGAGGTAGCTCTGCAGGCCGAGGGTCTCGTAGCCCACGCGCGCGAGCACGTCCAGGCCCGGCTCCTCGATCCCGGCGTCGGCCAGGAACTCGCGGGCCTCGTCGCCCTCCAGGTCGATCAGCTCTGACTCGAACTTCGCGTCCAGGAACACCGCCTCGGCCGGGGCCACCAGGGCTCGCAGCCGGTCCTTGAGCGCCTCGTCGGCGAGCTCGGAGGAGTCGCAGTTGAACACGTACAGGTAGGGCTTGGCCGTGAGCAGGAACAGGTCGGCGAGCGGCTCCAGGGCGAGACCGGCCTGCCGAACGCCCTTGCCCGCGGCCAGCACCTCCTGCGCGGCGACCATGGCCTCGTGCTTCGGCTTGGTCTCCTTCTTGATCCGGGCCTCCTTCTCGACCCGCGGCAACGCCTTCTCCACGGTCTGCAGGTCGGCCAGGATCAGCTCGGTCGAGATGGTCTCCAGGTCGCTGGCAGGGTCGACCTTGCCGTCCACGTGCGTGACGTCGGCGTCGGTGAACGCCCTGGTCACCTGGCAGATGGCGTCGGCCTCACGGATGTTGGCGAGGAACGCGTTGCCCATCCCCTCACCGTGGCTGGCGCCCTTCACGATGCCCGCGATGTCGACGAAGGTCACGGTCGCCGGCACCGTACGCGCCGAGGAGAACATCTCTGCCAGCACGTCGAGACGCGGCTCGGGCACCCCGACCACCCCGGTGTTCGGCTCGATGGTCGCGAACGGGTAGTTCGCCGCGAGCACGTCGTTCTTGGTGAGCGCGTTGAAGAGGGTGGACTTGCCCGCGTTGGGCAGCCCCACGATGCCGATAGTCAGAGCCACGGGGGTCGAGCCTAGTGGCCCGCGCCTCCACGCCTCCTCCCGAGCCTGGCCGGCAGCCTGTGAATGAGACGCCACAAGGGTGGATGTGGAGCCCCGACTCTCGGCGTGACACGCAGCGATGCCTACTGTGGCAGGCATGACGCTCCTCCTCGATCATGACGAGCGGACCGACGCCCCGCTGGGGGCGACCCTCCTGTTCGACCACGCCCCCAAGCCGCTCGACCTCCCGGCCGTCGCACAGCAGGTACGCGGCCTGGGCGACGTCGCACCGCGGCGGGACCTCCTGGTGCTGGAGTCGTTCTCCCGGGAGCACGACGCGCCCGCGCCGGTCGCGTACATCGCGGAGCGCCCCGGCCCCGCCCCCAAGCCGCTGCTCGAAGACCTCGCCGCCTCCCAGCTGTGGCGCCTTGGAGACGTCCGCGACGACGTGCTGGAGGCCTCGCGCTACCAGGTGCCGGTCGGCGAGTTCCTGGGCCGGCTGCTCCCGCCCGACCCGCGCCTGCGCGCGCTGGGCGAGGTGGTGCTCGCCCTGGTGCGGTCGCAGCCGGGCGTCATCGCCGTCCACATCACGGCCACCGACGAGATCTTCCTCACGAGGCAGCTGCTCGAGCTCGCCACCACCGACGACCACTGGTGGCACGAGCTCGCCTTCAACGTGCGGCGCTTCGACGACGGGGTCGACACCTACGGCCTGTACGCGTTCGCGCTGCCCGACATCGAGGTGCCACGCGGCGGCGAGAAGACGCTCGACGCGCAGCTCCGCTTCGTCAACGACACCGGCCGCCGGATCCTCGGCGAGGGCGACCTCGACGACGGCACCCTGTTCGAGGGGATCGCCGGGCCGCTGACCGGCACCCACGACTGGTCAGCCGTGGACCCGCACCGCACGGTGCTGCGCCTGACCGCGTAAACCGCTCCAGCCACGGACCGGCGCTCCTGCACACTGTCCGGCATGTCTCTTCCCGGCCCAGGCCCGCTCGTGCGCGATCTCGACGGCATGACCCACCCGCAACGATGCCGCCGGATGGTGCTGCTCGCCCGCGACAACAAGGACGACCCGGCCTTGCCGGCGCTCCTCGATGCGATCGCTGCACAGAGCGGCTACCACACGGTGCTCACGCTGCTCGCCGCCGCGCAGATCGGCGACGTCGACCGGCTGGAGCGAGCGCTGCATCACCCGTGGGTCTCCGTGCGGCGGGTGGCCGCGACCCGCCTCCCCCTCGCCCGCGACCCGCAGGCCCTGGCGGCGACGTACCTCGAGGCCTCTGACGCCGACCGTGCCGCCTTCAGGAAGCGTCTTCGGGCCGAGAACCGGTCCGACGTGGTCACCGCGCTGCTGCCCCACGACCTCTCCGACACCGACCGTGCCGTGCTGCTGGCGACGGCCGACGCGGCCACCGTCGCTCGCCTGCTGCCCGACCTGGCCGACCTGGTGCCGAGCGTCCGGGCCCTGGCCGCGCGGCACCCCGAGGCGGTCCTCGAGCACCTGGCCATGACCGCTGACAGCGCCCCCGAGACCGTACGCGACCGCGCCTGGGCCTGGGCCGGGCCAGCGCTGCCGCTGCTCGCCCGCGACCACCCCGACCGGGTGCTGGACCTCCTGGACGCCGCTCCTCCGGCCCACATGCCCAGGGGCGTCACCGCGTCGCTGGCCACGCTCACCCGCCGGAGCCCCTCGCGCGTCGCCGCCCTGCTGGCCCGCCCCCGGACGGAGTGGCCTGCCCACCTCCCCGGCAAGCTCGTGCGGCTGTTTCGGACCTTCGGCCCCGATGAGCGCGTACGCCTCCTGCGGCGCGCACGTCAGAACCCTCAGCACGTGGTGGCACTCCTGGGTGCGCTGCCGCCGTCGGAGCGGGCCGACGCGTACGACCGTGCGGGGCTGGCGACGCCGGGCGCCACCACGCCCCGGCTTCTCCTGGAGGAGCTGCCGCACGACCTCCGGCACGCCGAGGCACGTCACCAGCAGACCCTGCTCGCAGGGCACCGTGCCGCCCAGGGCGACTACGCCGCCTTCCTCCCGTTCGAGGAGGCTCGTGGGGTGCTCGACCCGCTGCTCGCCTCCGCCGACGCGGCAGAGCGCTCGGCGGCGTACACCGGGTTGCTGACCAGCGCCGGCCGGGAGCGGAGCGCCGAGGTCTGGGAGCGCGCGGTCCCGCTCCTGGAGCGCCTGGGCAACGAGCAGGACCCGGTGCGCCTGGCAGCGGCGACCGGCCTGGCCCAGGTACCGATCGGCATCTCGGCGACCGGGCCGCTGGAGCAGCTGCGTAGGTTCGTCGCCGCCGTCGTCTCCGCGCGGGACACCTCCCCCGGCACGCTGCACACCCTGCAGAACCACTGCTGGGCGGCCATCCAGCACGGCGCCGAGCGGCGCCGGCCCGACGTCGTCGCGGCTCACCTGCCGATCCTCGACCAGCTCTGCGGCCCGGACGGGACCACCGCGGTGCCCGACCTGCAGCGTCTCCCCCACGGCACGGAGACCCTGGTCGTCGACGCGCTCCTGCCCCGCATCCGCCCGGCAGCCAGGCGTGACGACCGGCGGCTGCTGCACTCGCTGGTGCAGTCGCTCGGGCAGCGGGCGTACGCGCAGACGGAGCTGCAGGGGCTGCTGCGCGACCACGTGCGCTCGTCCTTCCGGGGCAGCGACGTCAGGACCTCGATCTCGCTGTGGCTGGCAGACCCTGCCCACAAGGGCGAGCGAGTCGCCGAGGTCCTCCGCAAGGACCAGAGCACAGCGACGCTGTGGCAGGTCCAGCACGTGCTCATGGCGAAGCGCCAGGACCTGGCCGACGTGCTGTGGCAGGCCCGTCCTCTCAAGGGGCGGTTCCACGACGGCCGCACCCGCTACGTGCCTCTGCTCGCCGAGAACCTCCACCGGCTGCTGCCGCGGCAGCTCGACGCGTACGCCGCCGCGCTCACCGCCGCCGCCCAGGACGAGAACCGCTCCTGGTTCGCCGCCAGCGCCGTCCGCCAGCTGGGGCGGCTGCCGGGGGTCGGGGCGACCCGGCTGCAGCCGTTCCTGGCCTCGCCGAAGATCGCGCTCCAGGAGGCGGCGCTGGCCGCCCTCGCCTGGACCGACGACCCGGCCGTGGCGATCGACCGGCTGCTGGTGCACCGCGGCGACGACCGAGCGAGGGTCGCCACCTACGCGCTGAACCGGTGCGCACGGCATGCCCGCCCGCAGGACCTGGTGGCCCGGCTGGCGGCGCTGCTCGCGCCGGGCAGCAAGGTGACGTCGGCCAAGGAGGGCGTCCGGCTGCTGGGGGCGTTGCGGCCGCCGGGTGCCCTGGAGGTCCTGCTGGACGCGGTCGGCGCCACCAGCCACCTGGACGTACGGATCGCGCTGGCGCGTACGGTGCGGGACTTCTTGGACGACGAGCGGGCCTGGCAGGTCCTCGACGCCGCCGCTCGGGCGACCCGCGACGAGGCCCGGTCGCTGGCGGAGACCACCCCGCAGCAGCTGGCCGTGAGGCACCGGGCGAGGTACGCGGGGGTGCTGCAGACGGCCTCCGCGGCCACCCCTGAGATCGCGGGGAGCCTGGGCTCCTGGGTGGTGTGGCAGCCCGGTCTGGTCGAGGTGCTGACGGCTCAGGTCGCGGCGCCGGAGAACCGGGGGTGGCTGGCCAGCGTCGCGGCGCTCTCGGCCGCCCTCGACGAGGGAGGTGCCCGGCGCGAGATGGTCGCCCTGATGACCCACCTGGCCGACCACGCCCTCGACGCGGACCAGCCGGACGCCGCTGCTGAGCGCGACCTGCCTCTGCTGGCGCGCCTCGACGAGCTGGTCGAGACCCTCGTGGCGGGTGACGACCTGCGACCTCTGTGCGGGGAGGCGGCGGGGGTGCTCGCAGCGCGGCCCAGTGGGCGCGGCGCCGCCTTGCGGATGCAAGCCGCCGCCATCGAGCCTGCCGATCCCGCCAGCGGCGTACGGGCCTTGTGCGACCTGGCCGAGGACCCGGTCGACGCCTCCCTGGTCCGCCTGCTGCTCGGACGGGCGGCCCAGCTCAGGCGGTGCTCGGACGAGGAGCTGAGCGGGGCGTACGCGGTGGTGGCTGATGATCCGTCGGCTGTGGCGGGTGCGGCTGCGCTGGCCCTCGTGGAGACCCGTACCAGCCAGCACGGGTGGGACGAGCCGTGGCGGGAGCGGGTGCGCGGCCTGCGGCGCCATCCCGTACCGGCGGTCGCCGACTGGGCACGGCACGTACGGACGGCCTCGGAGTGACCTCGCTACTCTCGCCCGTGTGAAGACCTTCGATCTCTACCGCAGGCTGGCCGCCTACCCAGGCGGCAAGGCGGCGTTCTCCGCCCTGTACGCGTTCAAGGCGCCCTACTTCGCGACCGTGGCGCCCGAGGTGCGCGAGGTCCGCCCTCACCACTCCGAGCTGGTGATCCGGCTGCGCCGGCGCGTGAAGAACCACATCGGGACGCTGCACGCGATCGCGGTCTGCAACGCGCTGGAGGCCGCGATGGGGCTGCTGGCCGAGGCGACCTGCCCCGACGACCAGCGCTGGATCCCCAAGGGGATGGAGGTGCGCTACCTCGCCAAGTCGACGACCGACCTGCTGTGCACCGCGGAGACCGACCCGGCCGACTGGGAGCAGGGCGCCGACGTCCCCGTACGCGTGCGCGCCGTGCGGCGCGACGGCACCGTGGTCGTCGAGGGGATCATCACGATCTACGTGTCGGCGCGGCCCGTACGCCCCTCGTCGTAGTCGGCGTCCGGCACCTCGTCGTAGCGCTCGTGGGCGGCCTCGAGCAGCTCCACGGCGACGTCGAGCTGGCCCTGGTGGCGGGTGTACTCGCCCAGCACGTGCAGGAGGATCCACCCGAGCGACGGGGCCTCACCCTCGGTCGTGAAGCGGCCACCGAGAGCGGCGGGCGTGTCCAGGTCCTGGCCGTCGACCGCGTCGCGCGTACGGCGGCCCTGAGCCTCCAGGACGGCAATCGCCTCGTCCACTCCCCAGCCCTGCGGGGTGACGAACGAGCCGAGCACGTCGTCGCCGCGGTCGCCGTGGGGGCTGTTGACCGCCTCGCCGAGGAAACCCCAGACGATCCAGCGGCGCTCCATGAACGCGAGGTGCACGAGCAGCTGCAGCGGCGTCCAGCCGGTGGGCAGCAGGCTGCGCTCGAGGTCGGCCTCGTCCAGCTTCGCCACGGTCGACGCGACGTCGCCACGCGCGGCGTCGAGGAAGTCGAGCAGCATCTCGCGGGCGGCGGGGGTGCACTGACCGATGTACGTGGGCTCGGGCATGTCAGGCTCCTGACCAGTAGGCGGTGAGTGCCCGGGCCAGGTGGCCCGGGTCGTCGACGCCGCAGAGCTCGCGGGCCGAGTGCATGGAGAGCAGCGGGATGCCCACGTCGACCGTGGTGATGCCCAGACGCGTAGCCGTGATCGGGCCGATGGTGGAGCCGCAGGGCACGGCGTTGCTGGAGACGAACTCCTGCGTGGGCACCCCGGCGCTGTGGCAGGCGCGGTACCAGAGCGCGGAGCCTACGGCGTCGGACGCGTACCGCTGGCTGGCGTTGAGCTTCAGCAGCGGGCCGCGGTTCGGCAGCGGCCGGTTCGCCGGGTCGTGGTGGCCGGGGTAGTTCGGGTGGACGGCGTGGCCCGCGTCGGCCGAGATGCAGCTGGAGGCGGCCAGGGCACGTCGGTTCGCCTCGTCGTCTGCGCCCAGCGCCGTCAGGGTGCGGCGCAGCACGTCCTCCAGCAGCGGGCCCGCGGCACCGGAGCGGGTCGCGGACCCGACCTCCTCGTGGTCGAAGGCGGCCAGCACCGAGACCGCGTCACCGGCCGAGTCGTCGTCGAGGTACGCCGTGAGGGAGGCGTGCACCGAGGAGAGGTTGTCCAGACGGCGTGAGGCGAAGAGCTCGCCATCGGCGCCGAAGGTCTGCGGGGCCTCGGTGGGGTAGGTGAAGACGTCGTAGCCGGCGAGGTCCTCCCCGGTAGCGTCGGCGGCCTCCAGCAGCAGGTCGAGGACGTCGGTGGCGTCACCGGGTGCGTACACGGGCTGCAGGTGCAGCTGCCGGTCGACCTGGACGTGGTCGCCCAGGGTGCGGTCGAGGTGGGGGGCGAGGCTCGGCACGCGCAGCAGCGGCCCCGTGCGTACCAGCCGGGTGGAGCCGTCGCGCAGCGCCAGGCGGCCCGCCAGGCCCAGCTCACGGTCGAACCAGGTGAGCAGCAGCGGCCCGCCGTAGACCTCCATGCCCAGCTGCGTCCAGCCGGCCGAGCGCAGCGCAGGGCTGGGCTTCAGCTTCAGGGCCGGCGAGTCGGTGTGCGAGCCGACGATGCGTACGCCCTGGTCAGGCGACCAGGAGTCGGGCACGCGCCAGGCGATGACCGCACCGTCGCGGACGACGTAACCGGTCTCCCCCGACCAGGCCGCGCGCTCGTCCTGCCGGCGATGGCCCGCGGCGTCGAGGCGCCGGGCGACCTCGGCGGCCGCGTGGTAGCTCGTCGGCGAGGCCTCGACGAAGGCGGCGAGGTCGTCGATGTGGGCAGGCATGACGGTCATTCTTCCGCACCGTTCGAGGGGGTCTGGTCGTCGTGGCGGGTGTCGCTGCGTAAATTGTCAGAGGGCCCCGTCAGGATGTCTGGCATGGATCTGTACAGCCTTCTCGCCCTGGTGGTCGGGCTCGTCGTGGGCGCGGTCGCGTGCTGGTTGGTGATGCGCCGGCGTCCGGCCGACGACGGGGTGTCGGCGCGTCTTCGCGCGGAGACCGACCACCTCCGCAGCGAGGGCGACCGGCTGCGGCAGGAGAGCAGCTCGCTGCGAGCCGAGAACGACGGCCTCCGGAGGGATGGCGACGGGCTGCGCCGGGAGGCGGCGGGCATGCGCGCCGAGCTGGACGCCACCCGGGGCGAGCTCGGCGACGCCCGGCTGGCCTACGCCAATGCCCGCACCGAGATCGAGGCGGCGCGGGCGGCGGTGGCGCGGGCCGAGGGCGAGGTGGAGC
>CAKZHP010000019.1 GCA_936924635.1 uncultured Propionibacteriaceae bacterium | reverse complement strand
GGCAGCGGAGAACCTCTAACCAGAACGCCAGTTACACCGTTTGCCTGACAGACCCTGGCGGCGCGCCCGGCTCGCGCTGATGATCCAGCAGCCGAGGTAGATGAGGAAGGAGAGGGTGGTGATGTAGGGGCTGATCGGGATGGCGCTGCCGAGGGCGAGGAGGATGCCGCCGACGCTGGCGGTGACGGCGAAGAGGACGCTGAGCAGCGGCACCACCACCGGTGAGGAGGAGACACGGAGGGCTGCGGCGGCGGGGGTGACCAGCAGGGACAGGACCAGGAGGGCGCCGACGATCTGGACGGCGACGGTCATGCCCAGCAGCAGCATGAACAGGATGGACAGGGCGCGGGTGGGCACGCCGCGGCCGGCGGCGACGGCCGGGTCGACACTGGCGAACAGCAGCGGCCGCCAGATCACGAGGAGCCCTGCGCACACGAGGGTGCAGATCAGGATGAGCGCGCCGATCTGCGGGTTATCGATGGCGACGATCTGCCCGGTGAGCAGCCCGAACTTGTTCGCGGACCGGCCGGAGTACAGGGCGAGGCAGAGGATGCCCAGGCCCAGACCGAACGGCATCAGCACGGCGGTGATGGAGTTGCGGTCGCGGGCGCGGGAGCCGAGGGCGCCGATCAGCAACGCGGCGATGATCGACCCGATGAGGGACCCGGCGACCACCCCCACGCCGAGCAGGAGCCCGGCGGCGGCGCCGGCGAAGGAGAGCTCGCTGATGCCGTGCACGGCGAAAGGCATGTCGCGGGCCATCACGAACACACCGATCAGACCGCCGGTGATGCCCAGCACGGGACCGGCGAGGATGCTGTTGTGCAGCAGGGCGAGGAATTCACCGTAGTTGGTGAAGGTGAAGATCTGGTTCCACCAGTCGGCGAGGTCGGACAGCTGCACGGTTATACCTCGGGCTCGGTGGTGTGGTGGGGGTGGTCGGGGACACCGGCGACGAGGATGCGGTCCCGGCTGCGGATCACCTCGACCGGTGACCCGTACAGCTCGGTGAGTACCTCGGTGCGCAGCACCTGGTCCGGGGTGCCGATCCGGAACCGACCGCCGGCGAGGTAGAGGACCCGGTCCACGGCGCCCAGCAGCGTGTTGATGTCGTGGGTGACGAACAGCACCCCGCGTGCGGCGTCGCGGCGGGCCTGGTCGACGAGGTCGCAGATCAGCCGCTGATGGGCCAGATCCAACGACAGCAGCGGCTCGTCGCACAGCAGCAGGGCCGGGTTCCCGGCGAGTGCCTGCGCAACCCGGAGGCGTTGCTGCTCCCCACCGGAGAGCCGGCTGATCGGGGCGTGGGCGGTGGATTCGGCGTGCACCGAGGCGACCAGGTCGGCGACCGCGGTGCGGCGGGCACGGCGGGGCAGCGGGATGCCCCACCGGTGCCCGTCCACACCGAGCCCGATCAGGTCTTGTCCGCGCAGCGGGGTCGCCTCATCGAACAGCTTCTGCTGCGGCACATACCCGATACGGCGGTTCCCGCCCCGCACCGGCTGCCCGAGGAACTCCACCGTGCCTGCGCGCAACGGCAGCTGCCCGAGGATCACCTTCAACAGGCTCGACTTCCCGGACCCGTTCGCGCCCAGCACCGCGACCAGCTCGCCCGCCCGCACGTCCAGGTGCAGCCCGTCCCACAGCGTACGGTCCCCGAACCCCAGGCATGCGCCCCGCAGGCTCAGTACGACCTCCCCCGGCAGCAGGGATGATCGCTTCGCGCTGGCAGGTGGGTTGTCTCGGCCGGTCACGAACCGAGCGCGGTCGCGATAGCGTCCAGGTTGCCTGACATCCAGGACACGTAGGTGTCGCCGTCCGGCAACGTCTCGGTCACCGGGACCACCGCAATATCGTTCTCGTTCGCGGCTTCCAGTATCTGCTCGGTCTGCGGGCCGGTGGTCTGCTCGTTGTACGCAAGCAGCTCCACCTCGCCGCCGGTGAACAGTTCCAGTGTCTCCAGCAGCACGCTCGGCGGCACATCTGAGCCCTCCTCGATGGCCTCACTGAACGCGTCGGGGGTCTTGTTGACCAACCCGACTGCCTCCAACAGGTACAGCGGCACCGGCTCGCTGATCGCCACGCCCGCCCCCGCGTACTGGGCGTTGAGGTCCGCCTCGCGTTGGATCAGCTCCTCGATATCAGCCTGCAACGCATCCGCATTGTCGGCGAAGGTCTCGGCGTTGTCGGGGTCCAGCCTCGCGAACGCCGACTCGATCTCGTCGATCACCAGCAGCATGGTCGGGAAGTCGTACCAGACGTGCTCGTTCAGCTCTTCGCCGTCCTCGGCGGTCTTGCCGGAGATGTCCACCGCGTCCAGCACCGTGGCCGAGTCGTTGCCGGCCGAGTCCAGCATGGTGTCCACGAAGTCGTCGTAGCCGCCACCGTTCTCGATCACCACCTGAGCGTTGGACAGAGCCAGTTGGTTCTGCGCGCTGGCCTCGTACTCATGCGGGTCCTTGTTCGGGTCGTCGATGATCGACGTCACCTCCACTGCGTCCCCACCGATCGTGGCTGCCAGATCGCCATACACCGTGGTTGAGGCCACTACCGTGATCGTGTCCGCACTCGGGGGTCCAGCCGTATCCGGAGCGGCGGTGCAGCCAGCCAGGGCCACACCCGCGGCGATCAGCAGGACCGGGGCGAGAGCAGTGGTGCGATTCATCGGGACGACCTCTTTCAGAACAAGCGACCGACAAACTCGGCCATCAGAAATGATAATCGTTCTCGATTGTACGGTGGTTGTCGTGTGTGCCTGACACCTCCGCCTGCGAGTCCCGGCGCGAGGAGAAGGTAGCCCGCGGGCGGCAAGAGTCCGGCGGGTGATCCGAGCCAGACCAGTTACGAGCCGTGGCTGCCCATCGTGCTCGGGCCACGGCCAGTCATCGGTCGTCGGTAGTCCTGACGAATCGGACTGTGACGGCCCATCGCATCGCCTGGCAGCAGCGCCGGGCAGACAACCGAACTTCCTCGAGTCCGGCCAGGGTTCTGAGGTGTCGCAGCGAAGTGAGCATCCGCGCCGGCTAGGACTTGACGAGGCGGGCGATGGCGTCGGAGGCTTCCTTGATCTTCATCTCGGCGTTCCCATCGTGGATGGCGGCTGCGACGCAATGCTTGAGGTGGTCGTCGAGCAAGCCGAGGGCGACGTTCTGTAGTGCTGCGGTGACGGCGCTGATCTGGGTGAGGATGTCGATGCAGTAGGTGTCCTCGTCGATCATTCGGTGGATGCCGCGCGCTTGGCCCTCGATGCGCTTGAGACGGGCGAGGTAGCGATCCTTGTCGCTGATGTAGCCGTGGCTGGAGGTTGGTTCTGAGGGTGCTTGGGGTGCCGTTGTCATCGTCGGACCCCTTCTTGTCGCTTCGATGATGGTTGTCTTGCGTGTCTGATCATGGCTGCGATGAGTGGTCGAGGAACTTGGCGGTGCTGGCCTGCGGGGTGAGGTCGAGGCGGCGCAGGAGCTGGGCGTTGAGCGCGACGACGACGGTGGAGGCGGACATGAGGATCGCGCCGACGCTCATCGGCAGGACGAACCCGATGGGGGCGAGCACACCGGCGGCGAGCGGGACGGAGATGAGGTTGTAGCCGGCTGCCCACCACAGGTTCTGCTTCATCTTGCGGTAGCTGGCGCGGGACAGGTCGATGACCGAGAGGACCGAGCGGGGGTCGGAGGAGGCGAGGATGACGCCGGCGGACCCGATCGCGACGTCGGTGCCGGCACCGATCGCGATGCCCACATCGGCTTGTGCGAGGGCGGGGGCGTCGTTGACGCCGTCGCCGACCATGGCGACCTTGCGGCCCTCGGCTTGCAGCTCGGCGACCTTGGCGGCCTTGTCCTCGGGGCGCACACCGGCGAAGACGCGGTCGATGCCCAGGTCCTTGGCGACGGTGTCGGCGACGGCTTGCGCGTCGCCGGTGATCATGACCACCTGCGCTCCCGCGGCGTGCAGCGCGGTCACGGCGTCGCGCGATTCGGGCCGGATCTCATCGGCCAGCCGGAGTGCGCCGATGACTTGTCGGTCGGCGAGAACGTGCAGGATGATCGCGCCTTCGCTGCGCCAGGTGTCGGCGATCGCGAGTTCACTCACGCTGTGCTGGTCGAGCAGGTAGGGGCCACCGACCTCGACGACGGTGCCGTCGACGGTCGCTGTGACTCCGACAGCCGGTGAGGAGGAGAAGTCGGTGGCTTTCGGCACGGACAGGTTCCGGGTTCGGGCGGCGCCGACGATGGCCCGCGCCAGCGGGTGCTCGCTGTCGGCCTCGGCTGCGGCGGCCAGGGCCAGTACCTGGTTCTCGTCGTGGTCCCCGACGGGCTCGATGCCGGTGACGGTGGGTTCGCCCTTGGTCAGGGTGCCGGTCTTGTCGAACAGCACGGCATCGACGGTGCGCATCGACTCCAGCGCGAGGCGGTCCTTGATGAGGACCCCGCCGCGGGCGGCACGTTCGGTAGCGATCGAGACCACCAGGGGGATGGCCAGGCCAAGAGCGTGGGGGCAGGCGATCACCAGCACGGTGATGGTGCGGATCACGGCATCATCGGGCAGGCCGACGAGCGACCAGACCACGGCGGTGATCGCGGCCGCGCCCAGCGCGAACCAGAACAGCCACCCGGCCGCGGTGTCGGCGATCCGCTGCGCGCGGGAGGAGGAGGCTTGCGCGTCGGCGACGAGCTTCTGGATGCCAGCCAACGCGGTGTCGTCGCCGGTCGCGGTGACCTCGATCCGCAGCCCGGAGTCGGTGGCCACGGTCCCGGCGACGACCTGGGCGCCCTTGTCGCGGCGGACGGTCTTGGACTCGCCGGTGACCATCGACTCGTCCATCGACGCCGATCCGTCGACGATCCGCCCATCGGCGGGCACCGCAGAGCCTGGGCGGACGATCACGATGTCACCGACGGCCAGATCGGCCGGGGCGACCTTCACGATGTCGTCGCCGACCACCTTCTCGGCCTCGTCGGGCAGCAGGGCTGCCAGGGAGTCCAGCGCGGAGGTCGTCTGTGCCAGGGAGCGCATTTCGATCCAGTGCCCGGCAAGCATGATCACGACCAGCAGCGCCAGTTCCCACCAGAAGTTTAGCTCGTGGCTGAGCAGCCCGCTGCTGGCCCCCCAGGACGCGACGAACGCCACGGTGATCGCCAGCCCGATCAGCAGCATCATGCCGGGCTTGCGGGCGCGGATCTCGGAGATGGCGCCGGTGAGGAACGGCCAGCCGCCCCACAGGTAGATCACCGTGCCCAGCAGCGGTGAGATCCAGGGCACCCATGCGGCGTCGGGGAGCCGGTAGCCGATGACCTGGGCGAACATCTCGTTGAGTCCCACGACCGGGACCGCCAGGACCAGCATGATCCAGAACAGCCGCCGGAACCGCGCCACATGATCGGCCCCGTGCCCGGCATGCCCGCTGTGCCCCATGTGACCGGCATGCCCCATGTGACCGGCATGATCGTCAGGGCTGGAGTGGTTGGCGTGGCCGGAGTGGTTGGCGTGCTGATCGTCTCCCGGGCGAGCTGTAGGGGTGCTGTGCTCGACGTGCGCGGCGTGGCCGTCGTGGTCGCTGTGGCTGCTGGCCTGATGGTGCTCGCTGTGTCTGTCGTGACGGGTGGGGTCGTGGTGACCCGCGTGATTCATCGTGCCGTGTCCCGCATGCCCGGCATGGCCGGCGTGCTCTTGGGGTTCGTGGTCTGGGTGCGTGTTCATGTCGGGTTTGTCTTCCTGGCACGGTGGTGGCTGTTCGTCGCGGGCTGTTCGCCTTCGGGGATGTGTGCCGATGCTGTGGGTGGGCGGTGATGCTCCGCGCTCGGTCGTTCAAGTGGTTCGCCGAGCGCGGAGCGTCACTTCCGTTCGCCGCGGGGCTATGTGGGGTTATGCGGCGTTGGTGTAGCGGTCGGGGTCGGCGTCGAAGAGTGGGCCGCAGGCGGCGCAGCAGAACCAGTACCGCTGGCCGTTGTGGTCGCGGTACAGGCCCGCTGCTTCTGCTTCGGCCTTGACCACGGGGGTTCCGGCCATCACCGGGCACTCGGCCATGTCGGCGGCCGGGGTCTGGGCGGCAGTTTGGGCGCTGGGCTTGTGGCCGCAGCAGCCGCCTGCAGAGGCGGTGCTGGTGTCGGTCAGGTTCAGCTGGTTGTGTGCGGTCATCGGGTGTTCCTTCCGGTTGGGTTGATGACGGGGGTGGTCAGGCGTTGACTGGCTCGCGGGCCGGTGTCGGGCCGGCGGACGCCGGTTCGGTGCTGGTGTCGGCGCGTGCGGTGAAGCTGCGCAGGCGCAGGCTGTTGGACACCACGAATGCGCTGGACAGGGCCATGGCGGCTCCGGCGAGCATGGGGTTGAGCAGCCCGAACGCGGCCAGTGGGATCGCGGCGGTGTTGTAGGCGAAGGCCCAGAACAGGTTCGTCTTGATCGTGCGCAGGGTGCGCCGGGCGAGACGGATCGCGTCGGCTGCTGCGCGCAGGTCACCGCGGACCAGGGTGATGTCGGCGGCCTCGATCGCGACGTCGGTGCCGGTGCCCATCGCCAGTCCCAGGTCGGCCTGGGCGAGGGCGGGGGCGTCGTTGACGCCGTCGCCCACCATCGCCACGACCTTGCCCTCGGCTTGGAGGCGGGCGACGACGTCGACCTTGTCCTTGGGCAGGACTTCGGCGATCACCTGCTCGATGCCGACCTCGGCGGCGACCTGCTCGGCGACGGTCTGGTTGTCGCCGGTGAGTAGCACCGGGGTCAGTCCGAGTTCCTTGAACTGGGCGATCGCCTGCGCGCTGGTCGGTTTGATCTGGTCGGACACCACGAGCACGCCCCTCGCCTGGCCGTCCCAGCCGACCGCGATCGCGGTCTTGCCCTCGGCTTCTGCGGCGCTCTTGGCTGCCGCGAGGTCGGCGTCGAGGTGCTGGGACCATTCGGCCAGCAGGGTCTCGCGGCCGGCGAGCACGGCGTGCCCGTCGATGACGCCCTGGACGCCCTTGCCTTCGATGTTCTCGAACGATTCCGGGGTCGGCAGGTCGCCGACCTCGGCGGTCGCGCCGGCGGCGATGGCCTGGGCTATCGGGTGCTCGGAGGCGTCTTCCAGGCCACCAGCCAGCCGCAGCAGCTCAGCCCGGTCCTGCCCATCGGCGACGATGACGTCGGTGAGGGTCATCTTCCCGGTGGTGACGGTGCCGGTCTTGTCCAGCACGATGGTGTCGACCTTGCGGGTGGATTCGAGGGTTTCGGGGCCCTTGATGAGCACACCCATCTGCGCACCGCGTCCGGTGCCGACCAGCAGCGCGGTCGGCGTGGCCAGCCCCAACGCGCACGGGCAGGCGATGATGAGCACCGCGACTGCGGCGGTGAACCCGGCGCTGAGGGGGAACCCGGCGCCGATCCACGCGCCCAGGGTGGCGACGGCGATCGCGATCGCGATCGGCACGAACACCCCGGAGACCCGGTCGGCGAGCCGCTGGATCTCGGCCTTGCCGGACTGGGCGTCCTCGACGAGCTTGGCCATCTGCGCCAGCTGGGTGTCCGACCCGACCCGGGTGGCCTTGACGACCAGGCGACCGCCGGCGTTGACCGTCGCTCCGGTCACCGGGTCGCCGGTGCCGACCTCGACCGGCACGGACTCGCCGGTGAGCATGGAGGCATCGATCGCCGAGCTGCCGGAGGTGATGAGGCCGTCGGTGGCGATCTTCTCACCCGGCCGGACCACGAACTCGTCCCCGACCGCCAGCTCATCGATCGGTATGCGCTTCTCCTTGCCGTCGCGCAGGACCGAGACTTCCTTGGCGCCGAGCTCCAGCAGGGCACGCAGCGCGGCTCCGGCGCGGCGCTTGGACCGCTTCTCGAAGTAGCGGCCGAGCAGGATGAAGGTGATCACCCCGGCGGCGACCTCGAGGTAGATGTTGCTGAGCCCATCGGATCGGGAGATCGTCAGCTCGAACGGGTGCACCATGCCGGGCTGTCCCGCGGTGCCGAAGAACAGCGCGACGATCGACCACAGCAACGCCGCGGTGGTGCCCACCGAGATCAGCGTGTCCATCGTCGCCGTCCCGTGCTTGAGGTTCATCCATGCGGCCCGGTGGAAGGGCCAGCCCGCCCACACCACCACCGGCGCGGCGAGCACGAGTGAGGCAAAACCCCAGTAGTCGAACTGCAGGGCGGGGATCATCGCCATCGCGATCACCGGAACGGCCAGGATCGCCGCCCCGATCAGCCGCTGCCGCAGGCTGCGCAGCTCGGCATCCTCAGCCGACTCACCCTCACCCTCCTCGCCCGCGGTGCCGCTGTTCTTGGCAGCGGCGGGAAGCGTGGCGGTGTAGCCGGTCTTCTCGACCTCGGCGATCAGCGCGGCCGCGTCCAGGTCGGTACCGGTGATGCTGGCCTTCTCGGTCGCGTAGTTCACGCTCGCGCTCACACCGTCGAGCTTGTTCAGCTTCTTCTCGATGCGGTTCGCGCACGAGGCGCAGGTCATCCCGCCGATCTGCAACTCGATGCCCGCGACACCGCTAGCGGTCTGCTCAGTGGTCATGGTCGGCTCCTTCCTCTGATTCGCCCGCCGCACCCGAACCCGAGTCCGAGTCCGAGCCCGACCCGGAGTCTGAGCCCTGGTCGGTCGCGCCGCTCTCGCCGCTCGTTGCGGTCGTGTCGATGACCAGCGGGGCCGTGTGCACCTGCCCGTCGACCTGGAAGTCGAGGTAGAGCAGATACCGGCCAGGCGTGGGTGCGGTGGCCTCGAACACGATCTCCGGCCCCGACGTCTCGCCTGCGGCCGGGGCGTCCCCGTGGGGGTGGACGTGCAGATACGCCAGATCGCCGTCGCGGAGCGCGACCAAGTGCCCGAACGCGCCCAGGTACGGCTCCAGGATGGTGACCGGCTCCCCGTCACGGGACACGGTCAGGGTCAGCGTCGAGGCCGACCCGGCGATCAAGTCACCCTCCACGCTCACCTCGAACCCATCGACCGTGGTCGCGGCCGCCGGCTCCACGGGAACCGGGGCGTAGTCCCCGGCCACCTGCACCGAGGTCGACAAGGTGACCCCCTCCACCCCGTCCGCCGCGTCTGCGGGAATGAAGTCTGCGAAGACCCGGTAGCTGCCGGTCGCCTCCCACTGCCACGGGATCGACCAGGTGCCCTCGGCATCCATCTGAGGGTGGACGTGGGCGAAGTGCTGGCCGTCGGCGCGCACCACGATCAGGTGCAGCTGCTTGTCGTGCTCCACCTCGAAGCCGGTGACCGCGTTGCCGTCCGGGCCGGTCACCGTCAACGACAGCTCTCCTCCCGTGCCGGTCTCGGCCGGGGCACTGACCGCGGTGAGGCGGTACCCGTCCTGGGCCAGGCCGAGCCCGGCCGCCGCATCGTCGGAGGCGGTGCCGGCGCCTGCGTCGTGGCCTTCGTGTCCGCTGGTGGTGTCCATGTCGTCGGTGTCCTCCCCGGTCATGCTGTGTTGGTCGCCTTCTTCTGCCCATGCCTGCACGGTCGCCTCCGGGACGACCGCGCCCGCCGTGGCGAATGCCACGGCGAACACGGCCACCAGTCCCGCGCCATACAGGCCCAGCCGCGCAGGTGCCCTCATGTCAGCTCCTGACGGCGGCGTAGCCCGCCTCGTCGACCGCCGCGATCACCGCAGCATCGTCGACCGGCTGCTCGGCCGTCACGACCAGCCGCCCCGTCGCCACGCTGACCTCGACTCCGGTCACGCCCGGCACCTGCGACACCTCGCCGCGCACGGACGTCTCGCAGTGCCCGCAGGTCATCCCGGTCACCTGATACTCGGTCGTAGCCATCTCATCCAACTCCTTCACTCGTGTACAGATTCATCTAACCCTATACCCCTATGGGGTATTCCTCAACTGGTGATCGACTCGTCTGCGGCCTGCTGCGCCTCACCGGTGGGGCGGATGTGACGCAGCCGGGTCGCGGCGATCAGCGCGGCGATCGCGGCGATGACGGCGGAGACGATCGCGGCGGTGTTCAGCCCGCTCGTGAACGCCTGCTGCGCCGCCGTCACCAGCTGCCCGCCGAGCGCGCCGGGAAGCTCAGCCGCCGCGGTGAGAGCGCCGTCGATGCTGCGGGACGCGGCCGTCGTGGCGTCGGCGGGCAGGCCGCCGGGCAGCAGCTCGGTGATCTGGCTGCGGTAGGTGGCGATGCCGATGCTGCCGATCACCGCGATACCCAGCGAGATGCCCAGGTCGTTCGCCGTGGTCGCCAACCCCGAGGCGCCGCCGGCTTTCTCCGGGGGGACGGAGCCGACCACCAGGTCGGTGGTCAACGCCATCGCCGGCGCGACGCCGGGGTAGGTGAGCACGAAGCTGCCGATCACCAGGGCCAGGCCGGTGCCCGGGTCGAGCTGGGTGAACAGGATGTAGCCGATCACCTGGGTGAGCAGCCCGATCGCGATCACGTTGCCGGGCCGGAACCGGCGGGCGAACACCGGGGAGAGCGTGGAGACCACGATCAGCACCGCCGCGGCGGGCAGGATCGCGAACCCGGCCTCCAGCGGGGATAGGCCCTGCACCTGCTGCAGGTACTGGGTGAACAGCGAGTAGATCCCGCCCAGGGCGGCCGCGGCGAGCAGGAACACCGCCAGCGCGCCGGAGACGGTGCGGTTGGCGAACAGCCGCACATCCAGCAGCGGCCGTTCCGCGCGCAGCTGACGGATCACGAACCACAGCCCGATCAGCACACCCGCCGCGATCAGCCCGATCGAGGGGCCGGCCGGTTCTTGCGCGGCGAACCGCTTGATCGCGTAGATGATCGCGAGCAGGCCGGTGACCAGCAGCAGGGCGCTGAACAGGTCGATCCGTGCGGTCGTGTCGCGGTGTTCGGGCAGCAGCAGCGGAGCGCCGATCGCGACCAGCGCCATGATCGGCACCGCGACCAGGAACGTGGCCTGCCAGCCGAACACCTCCAGCAGCAGGCCGCTCAGCAGCGGGCCCAGGGCGACACCGGCGGAGATGCCGCCGGCCCACACCCCGATCGCGACGCCGAGCTGGCGGGCGTCGGCGAACAGCACGAAGATCAGCCCCAGCGTGGAGGGGACCATCATCGCCGCGCCCAGGCCGAGCAGGGCCCGCCAGGCGATCATCAGCGACGGGTCGGTGGTGAGCGACGCGACCACGGAGATCACGGCGAACACGATCGCGCCGATCACCATCAGCAGCCGCTTGCCGACCCGGTCTCCGAGCACGCCCATCGCGACCAGGAACCCGGCCATCACGAACCCGTAGATGTCCAGGATCCACAACAACTGGGTGCCCGTCGGGTTCAGATCCTGCGCCATGCTCGGCGCCGCCACGAACAAGATCGTCAACATCATGAACAGCAGCGTCGACGGGGTCACCAGCACCGCCAGCCCCCACCACTGCTTCGCGCCCGCCCGGGGCGCAGGAGTGCTCACGCCGCTCATGACGCACCCCCTGTGATCGTCTGTGTCGTCTTCATGGCCGTGCCGCTCCTCTCGTTCTCCTCCGCCCCACAGTTGGGACGGAACCAACCGAACTCCATCATCGGTGTACGGGTTGTAACAGTCACACTATCTCATACATTCTGATACGACTTAGTCCTTGGCTAGACGGGTCGCACGGACGAGCACTGGCAGGCGGCGAGGGTGCCCTCGGCAGCTTCGGCCTCGTTGCTGCGGGAGAGTTCGCCGGCGCTGGCTTCGACCCGGGAGTAGCTCGTCTCCCGCACCGAGGGATTCCGACGCCACACTGCGGTGGCGGTCGCCATGCCTGCTGCGGCGAGCGCGGCGAGGGTGATCCAGGCCGGTGTCAGGCCGGCGCTGGTGCCCATCCAGCCGGCAATCGGGTAGGTGATCAGCCACGCCAGGTGCGAGAGTGAGAACTGTGCTGCGAACGCGGCGGGAAGCTCGGGTGGGCGGACGGAGGATCGGATCACCCGCCCAGTCGGTGTGACGATCAGGGCCATGCCTGCGCCGATGACAAACCAGATGGGTGCGGTGACAGCCCACGATGCGATGCCGGTGCTCGCCATCGCGACCGCGGCGATGACCCCGGCGAGCAGGACCGCGGCGCCGGCCATCATCACGGCTCGGTCGCTGGTCCGATCGAGCACGCGGGGCAGGAGTAATGCGACGAGAAGCGTGCCGCCGCCGGATGCGGCGAGCATCCAGCCGACACCGGCCTGGGTGCCGCCGAGTTCGTCGCGAACGTAGTTGACCGTGTTGACGACCACGATTGACCCCGCGGCGGCGACCACGACGTTTAGCGCCATGACTCCGCGCAACTGTGGGGTGCGGACGAATCTCGCGATACCAGACGCCACCCGATCCCAGGCACGAGTGTTCCCGCTGGTCTGGGCATTTGGGATGCGTGTCGAGAGCACCAGGAGCGCGGATACGACGAATCCGATTGAGGTGCCGAGGAACAGCCAACCGAACGTGATGAAGCTCAGTGCCACGGCCGCAAGTACCGGACTGAGCAGGCTCTCCATCGTGTAGGCAACCTGCGATGCCGATAGCGCGCGTGTGTAGTTCGACTCCTCGGTCACGATATCGGGGATGACCGCTTGGAACGTTGGCGTGAACGCCGCCGACGCGGCTTGCAGCACGCCGATCAGGACATAGATGTGCCATACCTCGGTCACGAACGGCAGAGCCAGCACGACGACTGCTCGGATCGCGTCGAGCAGGGTCAGGAACATCCGGCGCGGCAGACGGTCGGCATAAGCGCCCACGATTGGCGCTACCACCACGTACACGGCCATCTTGATCGTCAACGCCGTGGCAAGGACAGCACCAGCGTTCGGGCCGGCCAGGTCATAGGCGAGCAGCCCCAACGCGACGGTCGCCAGCCCGGTGCCGAACAGCGCGATCACCTGGGCGCTGAACAGGTGACGGTAGTCACGGATCGCGAACAGGCGCATGCCACTCCTCTCGTGGTCGCAGGGCTACTGCATGCCATACTCAAGCATCGATGTACGGGTTGTAACAGGCTACACTATCTCATACATTCCGATACGACTTTGTGAGGTGTGAGCGTGACGACGACGAACAAGAAGGCCGCGGCGACCGGGACTCGGGCGGCCAATCAGCGGGCCGACGCGCAGCGCAACCGGGCCAGGATGCTCGCCGCCACCGTCACCGCGATCCAGAAGAACCCCGATGCCTCGGTCGCCGACATCGCCGCCGAGGCCGGCATGGGCCGGATGACGCTCTACGGGCACTTTCAGACTCGGGCCGAGCTGATCGAAGCCGCCCTGGTGGACAGCCTGGAACGCGCCGAAGACGTGCTCAGCCAGGTGCCCTTGGACGGCGACGCGCGTGACGCGTTTCAGCGTCTGGTCGCGTCCAGCTGGATGTTCGTCGACCAGTCCCGCGCCTTGCTCGCCACCGCCCAGAAAGAGCTCTCCGCCGCCCGCATCCGCGAGCTGCACGAGAAGGCCGAAGCCCGCATGCGCGGCCTGCTGCTGCGTGGACAACGCGAGGGCGCCTTCCGTAGCGATCTCCCGGTGACCTGGCTGCTCACCACCACCCATGTCGTTCTCAACGGCGCCGCCGAAGAAGTCCGCACCGGCAGACTCGACCCCGACGACGCACCCTGGTTCATCGAGGCGATCCTGATCCCCGCCTTCACCGCCGAGCCTGCAACCCGATGACCGCGCCCGCGATCGCAATCATTGGCGGCGGCGCTGCCGGCAGCTCCGCGGCGAAGAGGCTGCGTGCCTGCAGCGCCGACTTGGACGTAACGCTGTTCACGCGCACGGGACAGGAAGGCTTCAACCGAACTCTGGTGAACAAAGGGGTGGCTATCGGGCTGCTCACTCCGGAACAAACCGCCCTGCCCGACCCCGGCTTCCCCGCGACCGCGGATACTGTGCGCGGGATCAACCCGCGTACCCGCCAAGTTCACCTCGACTCCGGCAGCACCAGAACCTTCGACGCGCTGATCATCACCACCGGCAGCCGACCACGCCAGCTCGACGAGACGATCATCGGACGCGACCAAGCCATCCGCGAGGGGAGGCTCAGAACCCTGCACTCTCTCGCCGATGCCGTCCACGTCCGAGATTCACTCGTCGCCAGCAGCGACCCGGCGCGAGTGCTCATGCTCGGCGGCGGGTTGGTCGCCGCAGAGACCGCGTCTCTGCTCGCCGACGCCGGGCATCACGTCTCCCTCATCGCCCGCACACCGGCACCTGGAGCCAGTGCCATCGGTGAGCACGTCGCGAGTCGACTCCTCGAACTCCAGCGACTCCACCTCACCACCTACACCGGCCGCACCGTCAGCGCAATCCGCACGCACTCCGATGGCATCACCATCGTCCTGGATGACGACACCCGCGTCGACGGCGATCTCGCCATCGTGGCGCACGGGACCATCCCGGCCGCGCCCGCCCCCTGGAACGGCCACCACGGCATCCCCGTCGACAGCCACCTCCGCGCGCTGCACGCCCCGGAGCAGCGCATCTATGCCGCTGGCGGGGTCGCATTGCATCACTATCCCGGCACCAGTTCCTACCGCATCGACCACTGGGACGACTCCGTTGCCCAAGGAACCCACGCCGCGACCACCCTCCTCCACGACCTCGGGCTGAAAACCGATCCCGGCACCTACCTGCCGTCCACGACCTTCTCCGCACGCGTCCACGGCCACACCATCACCGGCGCAGGCCACCCCGCTCTAGGCGCCAACACCAGCATCGTCTCCACCGATCCGCTCCTTGTCAGCCACAGCATCGGTGACACCCCCGTCGCATTCACCGGAATCGACGCCGGACGCCTCATCCACGACCACCTACCCCGCCTGCATGCACGGTAGCGATCAGAGGAGCAGGAGCGGATGCTGGTGCCAGGGACGCCTTGAGAGCAGTCGCCTGCCGAAATGGAGTATGCGGCGATAGGCGAGCCCTTGACCCGGTCCACCGTCCCGTCGACGGACTCCTGCCTCACCGTCGATGGGGACAACCGCGCACCGCTGGGTTCGGCTGCATCGACGAAGCACCTTGCCCGCCCCGCGAGAACAGTCGATTTCGAGCGTTGGCACGAACTCATACACGCATGCTTGGGTTTCTGGTA
Source organism: uncultured Propionibacteriaceae bacterium (assembly GCA_936924635.1). Classification (GTDB taxonomy): domain Bacteria; phylum Actinomycetota; class Actinomycetes; order Propionibacteriales; family Propionibacteriaceae; genus Fen-668. The sequence goes on along the minus strand of CAKZHP010000019.1, from coordinate 1,143 downwards.
CCGTAAGTCATACAGGACTGCTCGACTATCGAGGTTGCTCTCATGTATCACAACACGTCCGGTCCCGGACCCGAACGAGCCGACGCCACCCTCAACTCAGCGCGGAGTATCGCCATCCATCGGGTGGTTCATGCTCCCGCGATGAAGCTCACCGTCAGTCGCGTGGACTCATCCCAATTCCAGCAGCTCGTCGTTGGCACAGGTCCGGCGCTGCCGCTGAACTCCAGCACGTATGAGGCGGAGGCGCTGCGATGACAGTGCAGACACGCTCCCTCGTCGTGGACCGCATGAAGCACCATGCTCAGCATCGTTCCGGCGCGACCGCGATTGTTCACGGCGATACAACTGTCACCTACGCCGACCTCGCTACCCGCGTTCGACGGCTATGTCGCGACTTCGCATGCCTAGACCTCCACCGGGAGACCCTGGTAATGGTGTCCATGCCACGCGGTCCGGAGCACGTCGCTGCAATGCTCGCCGTCTGGGACAGCGGCCTGGCCTACTTGCCCGTCGATCCTCGCGATCCGCCACGCCGACGTGAAGAGATCCGCCGCATCACTGGGGCACGGGTCACGGTGGAACCGGACAGCCACCGCGGTGACGGTCTGCGTCTCGTCGTCGACCCATCCGCACCAGCTCGCACGGAACCGCGCAGCGACACGCAAACGGCGGGCATGGCGTATGTGATCTTCACGTCCGGTTCCACTGGCACACCCAAAGGGATTGCCGCTTCCCACGATTCTCTGTCGACGTTGATCGAGCACCTCGTGCACCGCTACGACCTCACCGCCGATGACCGTGTGCTCCAGTTCGCCGCACCCACCTTCGATACGGCAATCGAGCGGGTCGGAGTTGCCCTTGCAGCCGGTGCCAGCCTCGTCCTCCCCGAGGCGGTGTGGGCGCCGTCCCAGTTCAATGCTGAGATCGCCCGGACCGGTGTCACCGTCATGGACCTCACCCCGAGCTACTGGCGCGAAGTCGTGGCCGCCGCCGCCCCTCCAAGCGACAACTATCACGTTCGGCTGTTCATTCTCGGCGGCGCTGCCGTCACGAACCGTGATCTCAAGGACGCACGCGACCGGTACCGGCATGCGCGCATCCTCAACGCTTACGGGCTGACGGAGACGGGCATCACCACTTGCC
>CAKZHP010000018.1 GCA_936924635.1 uncultured Propionibacteriaceae bacterium | reverse complement strand
GAGCTGTCCGTACGTGACCTGCCGCTCCCCGTCGCGCCACGCCACCCGGTCACCGTGCGCGCGAGCGCGGGCGACGAGCAGCGCGAGGGACGTGGCGCCGTGGGTGGCGGCCGCTCCGGCGAGCGCCAGCCGCGGGAGCGTCCCGATGAGGTGGTCCAGCCCACGCAGGCCGAAACCGAGCGGGCCGCTCAGCACGAGGCTGTCGTCAGACCCCCACGACGGCATCGCCCGCTGTGGCCGTGCCGTGGACCAGCGCCGGCGCGGCAACCCGTGGCGGGCGCCCGCCCAGTCGGGCTGGTCGCCCCACCAGGACAGCGCGCGGGCACCGAGCGACGACCCCCCTGCACCTGGCTCAGTCACGGATCCCCCTCGGTCGCCTCCTGGACAGGGCTCCCAGGACGCGCGCCGACAGGTACGGAGCGGCGGCGACGGCCACGGAGCCCGGCCGAACGTACCAAGGGCCCACTTCGGGGACCGGGTCGACCATGGCGCCCACCAGCCACCGGGCAACCCGTTCGGGTGGGATCGCCCAGCGTGAACGGCCGTGCACGGGCCGGATCATGTCGGTGTCGACCAGCGGTGGCTGGCAGACGGTCACGTCGATGCCGGCGCTGGCGAGCTCGGGGCGGGCGGAGCGCAGCCAGCTGTCCAGGGCGGCCTTGGAGGCGGTGTACGCGCCCCAGCCGGGGACCGGCGTCCGGGTGGTGGCGCTGGTCACCCCGATCACGTGACCGGAGCCGCGCTCGGCCATGAGCGGCAGCAACGGCCCCAGGAACGCCAACGGTGACAGGTAGTTCAGGGTGGTCAGCCGCTCGTACGTGTCGAACCGCCCCGCGCACTCCAGCACCCCGCGGGCGACCGAGTGGCCGGCGTTGAGCACCACCACGTCGGGCAGCCCGACCTCGTCGGTGACACGGGTGGCCAGGGCCTCGGTGGCGGGCAGGTCGCGCAGGTCGAGGGCGTACGCGGTCGCGCGCCTGCCCGTGTCGCGTACCAGGCGTGCGGTCTCGGCGAGAGTGTCGGCCGTCCGGGCGACGAGCACGAGGTCGGCGCCGGCCCGGGCGGCGGCGACCGCGGTGGCGCGCCCGATGCCGCGGGACCCGCCGGTCACGACCACGGTGCGCCCGCTCAGCGGTGTGCCCTTCATGCCCGTGACGCTAGACGGCAGGCGGTGGGTGCGCCCAGCCCGGGATGTACCGGCGGGCTGCCTTAACCCGCCGGGTGAGGCGGTGGGTCGGGGCGGTGGTTGGCGGGAGCCGGCGGCGGGCAACGGGATGCCCCGGGAGCCTGACCCGGCCCGGTGGTGCCTGCAGAGCGCCGCGACTGGGTGCGTGGTGCTCGGCCGGCGCGAGCCGGGGCACGACCACCTCACGGAAGTGTCCGTTTCATGAAAGCCGGAACTTCCCGTCCACGGAGAGCACAATGTGGCGAGTGAGCCCCCGGCCAGCCCCTCGCCGCGACGACGCGACCGCGCAGCGCTTCCTCGGCGCGGCCGCGCAGCTGCTGGAGGCCGCCATGGGTGACGGCACGCAGCCGTTGCCGCCCCGGCTGCGGGCCATCAAGTTCCCGGCCGCGCTCGACTGGCTGCGGGTCGAGGACGTGCTGCGCATCGCCCAGACCGACGGCGAGGTCGACGGCAAGCGAGCGTTCCGCAACCGGTGGCCGTCCAAGGACGACTTCCTGCGCGACGTGGTGCTCTACTGCCTCGAGTACCGCGACGCGCACGGGCTCTCGGCCCCGCAGGCGTACGCGGCCCGCGCGATGCTCCTCGACGGGGACACCCCGTTCTCGCAGCGGGTGGACGGGTTCGCGCCGGCGCTGGTGCGCGAGCTCGTCACCAACCCCCGGTCGTACCTGCTCGCCCACATCGCCCCGATGCTGCTCGCGCACCCCGAGCTCAAGGAGTCGCTGGTCGAGTTCACGCGCGAGGACGTGGAACGATGGAAGGCCGTCTACGAAGACGTGCTCACCATGCTCGGTGCCGAGCTGCGCCCCGGCTGGAACCTGGACTCGCTGGCGCTGTCGTTGCAGTGCCTCCTCGACGGCCTGGTGCTCCGCCACCGCATCGACCCCCAGCACTCCCCGATCTCGAACTGGGCGCAGGCCTCCCTCGTCACCGACGCGGCGCTCGCCCTGATCGTCGCCTCCATCGATCTGGACGGCACCCGCAAGTCGACCAGCCAGTGGGTCGACGAGCTGGTCGCCGCCAAGATGGAGCGCGACGGCGCCAGGGCGACTGCCGCAACCGGGTGACCGGCTGGTGACCGGCGAGGTCCCGCTGGGCCTGACCGCCTCACCACCGGCATCCTCTGGCTCCTGACGGCGCCACGCGCCAGACATGGCACGTACCGACGCCAGCGACCAGAGGATGCAGGTCTCTCGGGTCGATCCCGCGGCGGGCGCGCATCCCGGGCACGACTGCCAGACTGACCTCATGCCCGAGGGAGACACGGTGTTCCAGACCGCGGCGCGGTTGCACCGGGCACTCGCGGGGCAGGAGCTGGTGATCGCCGACCTGCGCTGGCCGTCGTTGGCGGAGGCCGACCTGGTGGGCGACACCACGATCGAGGTCGTCGCCAGGGGCAAGCACCTGCTGCAGCGGCTGACCTCGGGCCGTACGCTCCACTCCCACCTCCGCATGGAGGGCTCCTGGCGTACGCAGCCGGCTGATCCACCCACCGGCTGGGGATCGCACGACATCCGCGCCCTGCTCGTCACCCCTGGTCAGGCGGCGATCGGGCGCAAGCTGGGGATGCTCGACCTGGTGGCGACGCGCGACGAGGGCGCGCTCGTCGGTCACCTCGGCCCGGACGTGCTGGGCCCGGACTGGGACCCGCCGCGCGCGCTGGCGAACGTACGCGCCGCCTCGGGCCCGATCATGATCGCCCTGCTCGACCAGCGAAACCTCGCAGGCCTGGGCACCGTGTACGCCAGCGAGTCACTGTTCCTGCAGCACCTCTCTCCCTGGACCGAGGTGGGCGAGCTCGACGACCGTGCGCTGGCCGGGGTGATCGGGCGGGCGTACCGGCTGCTGAACGCGAACCGTGACGACCCGCGGCGGACGACCACGGGCAGCCGTGTGGAGGGCGAGCAGGACTACGTGCACGGACGGTCCGGCCGGCCCTGCCGTCGCTGCGGCACCACGATCGAGGTGGCCTCCCTCGACCCAGCAGACCCGAACGCCCGGGTCGCGTTCTTCTGCCGGACCTGCCAACCCGGGCCGCACCCGCCAGTGGTCAGGCAGGCACCCCTGGGTTCCCAGCGCAAGGGCCCAGAGACCCGGCGGAGCTACCGCACCTGGATCCGTTGACCTGCACAACCGGTGCGCATACGTGCGCAGGTGCCCCTCAGAGCGAGGTGCGCACGTATTCGCACCGGTTGTGCATGCGCATCGGCGGACCGCCCCAGGCACGACCCGACCGATGCTCCCGGTCACCTGCATGTTCTGGCCGCTGGGCGCATCACGTGCCAGACATGACACGTGGTGTCGCTCACAACCAGAAGGTGCAGGCCACCGGCCCCCGCCGGCGGTCAGGCGGCGAGGCGGACCAGGTTGCCCCAGGGGTCGTCGAGCTCCACGGCCTCGCCCGTACGCCGCACCGCGACCCGCCGGCTCTCCAGCCGCGCGGCGGCCTGCTCGACGTCGTCGGTGCTGGGGAGGGCGATGTCGACGAGACCCAGCCCCAGGGCGGGCGTACGCATCCCGACCCCCGCCGACTGCCACGTGTTCATGGCCATGTGGTGGTGGTAGCCGCCGGCCGACACGAACAGGGCGCCGGGCATCTGCGCGGTGACCTCGAACCCGAGCAGGTCGGCGTAGAACTCCTTCGCCACCTCCGCGTCGCCGACCTTGAGGTGCACGTGGCCGACCGTCTGGGCGTCGATGCCGTCGAGCACCCCCCGACGGTCGGCGGCTGTGGCCACGTGGTTCAGGGCTGCCTCGGTAGCGTGGTCGACGATGAAGCGGTGGGGGTCGAGCGCGAGCGTGTCCATGCGTACGCGGCCGTCGACCCACGTCCACTCGTCGCGGGGGCGGTCCCAGTAGAGCTCGATCCCGTTGCCCTCCGGGTCGTCGAGGTAGAACGCCTGCGAGACCAGGTGGTCACCGGAGCCGGTGTACAGGTGCGGGGTGCTCTGCGCGACCGACGCCAAGGTGGCGGCCAGCGAGGCGCGATCGGCGTGCAGCAGCGCGGTGTGGAACAGCCCGGCGCTGCGGCGCCGCCCCCGGGGCAGATCGTGGCGGTGGCGCAAGGTGACGAGCACGTCCTGCCCCTGCCCCAGGTCGACCTCGCCGGGGCGCTCGGCGATGACCGCCAGCATCAGCACGTCGCGGTAGAAGCGAGTCATCGCGTCCAGGTCGCCCACGTCGAGGGCGACCTTCCGCATCCGCGTGGTCACCGGCAGCAGCTCAGTCATGTCGTTCCTTCGTACGCTTAGTTGACGTGTCAACCAGTGGGTGGGGCGATGTATTCCCGCGCTCTGAGCGAGACCCTGCTCATCGCCTGGCGAAGGCGCGCGGACTGGCCGCCCGACGACCCGGTGCCCTGGGTGTTCGGCATCGCGCGCAACCTGATCCGTAGCCGGCACCGGGCCGATCGGCGTACGGAATCGCTGCGCCAGCGGCTTGAGGCGGTCGCGCGAACCGCCGGGCCTGTCGTGGAGCCCGTCGAGTCCGGGCTCCTCGACGCATGAAGATCGACAACCGTCTTCAGGCGTCCGACGTCTGGCAGGGGCTGCTGGGTGCGAAGTGGCGGCTGCGACCCGGCGGCTTCTGGCTCCCGTGTGGTCACCGTGACCGACGACCCGGCCGCAGTCGCTGCGCTGAAGGAGATCGTGGGTCCGGGCTTCTGGCCTCGGGTGGTCGTGGACCCGAAGCTGGTGCCGGCGTAGGTCGCATCGCGACAACGCAGCTGTGGACGTGGCGATGCCGGCAGAACACCGGACCGTCAGGCCCTGAGCAAGAAGGCTATGCCGCGGGCTGGTTGTGGTGGCTTCGTCGGCCCCGGTTGGTCGTCAGACGAGGAAACCGAAGACCAGGCTGACCGCTGCCAGCCCCAGCATGCCGAGGCAGTTGACCCAGAGCGCCACGCCCATGAATCCCGCGCGCACGTGCGCGGCCACGGCGCACACGAAGTAGATGACCCCCGACGTTGGCGGCTAGCCCGACGCCGGATACCAGAGGCCTGCAGCGGCGGAGAGCTTGATGACGATGAGGGTCCACCACCAGTCGCGCGGGAAGTGCACCCCGTCGAGACAGTCGCGGATGGGCTTGGGCGGGCGGAGGGACACCAGGGCGTCGAGGAAGACGGCCGTGGCGAGGATCGCCGGCAACCACCACGGATCGGGAAGCAAGGTCACGCCAACTCCTTCTCGTGCGCCAGGCTCCACCGCGAGTCGGCGGCGGCGCGATGGGTTCACCGTGCCTGCCAGTCGACCGGTGTCACGCGGTCGTCGCCTGGCGTCTAGTGTGCACCGTCGTCAGGAGTGGCGACCACGACCATCAAGCGGGCCGCGAATGCCCCGCGCTGCGTCAGCACCCGTCAGCGTCGCAGCCGCAACCCCCTCGGTGTGAGCTGGAACCCGGCCGTCTCCAGCGCCTCGCCCAACGGGTGGCCCGAACCCATCACGGACGCGCCGTCGATCTTCTCCACGGTGAGCTTCCCGAGGGCGCCGCGATGGACGGCGTCGGCGAGACCGCGGGCGGCGGGGTCGAGGAGCGTACGGTCCTCGACGAAGCTGAGCAGCGTCTTGCCGCCACGCTCGACGTAGAGGACCAGTGCTCCGTCGACCAGCACCACCAGGGCGCCTGCCTTGCGGCCGGGCTGGTGCCCGCGGGAGCCGGTCTTACCCGGATCGGCCTCTCCCTCGGCAGCTCCCGTGCTGGCTCGCCGGCGGGTGCCGCCGTCGGCAGCACCAGCCCTCGCTCCCGGGGTCTCGTGGACTGGCCAGGGAAGGGCGGCACCGTAGGGGTTCGCGGGATCGCACGCGGCGAGCACGAGCACCGGGCCGTCGCGGACGTCGTCCAGCGGCCGCGAGGACGCGCGCAGCCGGTCGACCGCCCCCGTACCTCCGAACTGCGACGCCCCCAGGCCCTCCACGAAGTAGCCGCGCCGCACCCGCCCCGCCTCCTCGGCGGCGGCCAGAACCCGGTAGACCGAGGCGAACCCGCCAGCCACGTCCTCCGCGGCGACGGCGCCGCGGGTGACGATCCCGTACCGGTCCAGCAGCACCTCGGCGCGCGTGTAGTCGACGACCGTGCGGTCCTGGGCCGAGAGCGCCGCCTCGGGCACGGGCAGCAGCGACCAGCGACCCGCCGCGTCCGGAGAGAGGGCGCCGCGCAACGACGACGGCGTCCGGCCCGAGAGGGCGAGCCGGCCGCCCGCTCGGGCGTACCTCGACTGCCTCGCTGGCGCGCGTCGTGGCTTGTGGGCGGTGGATGCCGATCCCAGCCGGCCGCGTAGCGGCGCCAGCGATGCGGTGGTCACCCGCCCGGCCCAGGCCAGCCGCCACAGGGCCGCGGTCACCGGGCCCGTGTCGTGCCCGAGGCTGTCGGCGATGCTGCGCACCAGGTAGGCACCACCGCCGCCGAGCAGGTCCAGCACCGCGACGTCTAGCTCGCCACCGACCTCCTCACCGGGGGCCAGCAGCGCGGGCGCCAGGTCGGCCGGGTGCAGCGACACCCACCCGTCGCCGCCCGCCAGCTCACCGTGCCCCTGCCAGACCACGTCTCCGGTCGACAGCAGCTCGTCGAGCATCGCGGGTTGGTAGTCGGCCACCCGCGCCGGGAGCACCAACGATTCCACGGCCGACGCCGGCAGCTGGGCGCCGGCCAGCTGCTCGACGGCACGCAGCACCGCGTCGACGCCACGGCCACCCTCGCCGACCCCCTGCCAGGCCGGCAGGAAGCGAGCGAAGTCACCCGCCATCACCGGCTCCACCTCGGCGCGCAGGGCAGCCAGGGAACGACGGCGTACGGTCGCCAGCACCCGCGGGTCGCAGAACTGCGGCGGCGCGGCGACCTCGTCGACGACCGGTAGCTGCGCCTGCGACACCCAGCCGTCGGGGCGCAGGTCGCCCTCGGAGAGCCGCCCGTCGGCGACCAGCCGCCGGGCGGCGTCGCGGGCCACGACCGGCCCCACCCCGAGCCACGCCGCCAGCTCCAGGGCGGTGAACGCGACGTGCGTACGGGCGAAGCGGGTGGCGAGGTCGCCGAGCGGGTCGCGTACGGACGCCGTGAACACCTCGGGCAGCCCGAGCGGCAGCGACGCGCCGATGGCGTCGCGCAGGCGCCCCGCGTCCTCGACGGCGGCGAACCGCTCCTCGATCATCAGCCCGCCTTCGAAATCGACCCCGAAGTTGAGCCCGT
>CAKZHP010000017.1 GCA_936924635.1 uncultured Propionibacteriaceae bacterium | reverse complement strand
CCCCCGTTCCCCGTGGACGACCGCGCCGGTCAGCCCGGGCCGGGAGAGTCCGCGTACGGGGCCCGGCCAGGCCAGCAGGGGCCGCATCCTGGTCCAACCCCGTACGGGGCCCAGCCCAGCCAGTCTCCGTTCGCCCCGCCAGGTCAGCCGTACGGCCAGCAGGGTCAGCCGTACGCCCCTCAGGGCCAGCCGTTCGGGCCTGCGCCTGCGTACGGAGCCCAGAACGGCTTCGGCCAGAACGTCCAGGGACAGCCCGGTCCTGCCCGCCCCGGCCATCCGCAGCAGCCGGGCCAGCCGGGGCTGCCGCAGCAGGGCACGCAGAACCCCGCCCAGCCGGGGCCGTGGTCGAACGGCGAGGGCGGCTGGTCGCCGCAGGACGCCGGCCGTGGGTTCCCGCACCAGGCGCCGCCGCAGCCGGGCGGTCCGCACCCGGGCGGTCCGCACCCCGATCCGCGGTTCCAGCCAGCCGGGCAGCAGAACGACCCTCGCTTCCAGACGGGCCTCCAGGGGGGGCCGGCGGGGCCGTTCCCAGGGTCGGCCCCAGGCCAGCCCGTGATGCCGTCCCTCCAGTCACCCTCCGCCCTGCCGTCGCCCCCCTCCGTGCCGGCCGGACGAGCCGATGACCCCACGTCACGGCCAGACCTGGCCGCCTCCTCCAGCAGCGCCAGCGACGGGACCGTCTTCTCGACCGGCCTCGCCGCCACGCACAAGCCGAGCGCCGCCCAGGCCAGCCAGGGCCCTGGTCTGGTGCTGGCTGCGACGTGCAACGCGGGGCACGCCAACCCGCCCCGGCAGGCCACGTGCCTGCGGTGCGGCGCGCGCGTCGACACCGCCAACCCACGGCTTGTGGCGCGACCGGTGCTGGCGACGCTCCAGACGGCGGGCGGGGCGACGGCCCAGCTGACCGACGTGGTGCTGGTCGGGCGCTCTCCGGCCGCCCAGCAGGGGGACAACAACCCCATCCTGCTGCCGGTGCCCAGCCCCAACAGCGACATCAGCCGCACGCACGTGCGGTTCGCGGCGAAGGACTGGGCGATCACGGTGACCGACCTCCACTCGACGAACGGCACCATGCTGGTGCTGCCAGGCCGCCCTCCGAGCCGGATGGTGCCTGGCACCCCCGTAGAGGTCGGGATCGGTGCCGTCGTCGACCTCGGCGACGGGGCCACGATCACCGTCCGCCCCCCGCAGTAGCACGAAAGGTCCAAGTTCGACGCGACCCCTCCCGTGAGTCACACTTGACGGGCGGCCGTCGTGGGGTTACGGCTGCGCTCAGGGGTGGAGGAGGTCGCGGTGGCGCGTCGGGCACTGGTGCGGGCCCCCAGGATCGTGCGCCGCACCTGGGCGGGTGCCCTCGTCGGCCTGCTCGCCCTGGCCCTGGTCGTGTCGGCCGTGCTGGTCCCGGGTCTCTCGGTGGCCGACGTGCGGCTCCACGACGGCACCGTCTACGCCGTGAAGCAGGACGGCGCCCTGCTGGGCACCGTCAACACGTCGATCAAGGACCTCTCCTCGGCGACCCGCCTCGCCGACCGCAACGTCGACGTGCTGCAGGAGGGCCGCACCGTCATCGTGCGAGGCACCACCTCGAACCAGGTGCAGTCCTTCGACCCGGCGACCGGCCTGGTCAGTGGCGTCGTCGCCCTGCCCTCGGCCGGTGACCTGGCGCTCAACGCCGGCAAGCTGGCGGTCATCAGCCGCACCAACGGCTCCGTGTGGTTCGGCGAGGCCGGCGAGATGCTCGGCCGCGACTTCACCAAGGAGAAGGCGCAGCTCGACCTGGGCGAGAACGCCCTGGCCACGGTCACCACGTCGGGCCGCCTGATCGGCCTGTCGCTCACGCGCTCCGAGCTGGTGCGTCTCGACGGCACCGTCGTCCCCGTACCCCTGCAGCTCGACCCCACCGTCGCCGACGTGGAGCTCAGCGCGGTCGGTGAGAAGGCCGTGGTGCTCGACCGCACCAAGCAGCTGATCTGGTTCGAGGGCCTCGACAAGCCGCGGGAACACCTGATCCTCGCCAAGTCGCACCTCGCCGCGCCGATCCCGGCCAGCCGGCTCCTCGACGGCAAGCTCGGGGCGCTCGTCGGCACGCCGCAGGGCATGATCGGCGTCGCGCCCAAGGAGACCCGGTCGCTCGCCAAGACCCAGCAGGGGACCGCGCAGCGTCCGGTGGTCGTCGGTGACTGTGCGTACGGGGTCACCGGCGCCCAGCTCGCCACGGTCTGCCCCGGCAAGGACGCCAGCGTGCAGACGATCCCCGACCTGCCCCCGTCGGCCGAGGCCACCCTGCGCGTCAATCGCGACACCGTGATCCTCAACGACTCGGTCACCGGGACCATCTGGCTCGTCGCCGACGGCATGCGCAAGATCACCGAGTGGGACCGGGCGGCGCCGAAGGAGACCACCACCAAGGAGCAGAACCCCGACCGCGACCCCATCAAGGTCAACGCCGACCGCAGCACCCCCAACCGGCCGCCGACGGCCACGGACGACCAGCTGATGGCGCGCGACGGCGCATCGACCTACCTCCCGGTGCTGGACAACGACTCCGACCCTGACGGCGACGTCCTGACGATCGCGGCGCCTGCCGAGGCCGGGGCGGGCGTCACCCTCTCCGTGGTCCGAGGCGGAACGGGGCTGCAGGTCACGGTGGCCCCGGGCCAGACGGGTTCGAGGTCGTTCCAGTACACGATCTCCGACGGACGGGGAGGCTCTGACACGGCACGGGTGTCGCTCACGCTGAAGCCGCACGACCAGCAGGCCGACAACACCCCGCCACGTCAGCTCCGGCAGGACCCTGTGCTCGTCGCGGCCGGCCAGCAGACCCAGATCCGTACGCTCCTGGACTGGCGCGACAACGAAGGGGACGACCTCTTCCTGAAGAGCGCCACCATGCTGACCAAGGGTGACGATGAGGTGACCTTCACCCCCGACGGCACCGTCACCTTCACCGACGTCAACAAGTCGCTGGGGGTCAAGACGATCCAGGTGGAGGTCAGTGACGGGGTCCTGAGCGAGGTCGGCGTGCTGACCGTCGACGTGCGCAAGCCGCAGGAGGTGCCCCCGGTCGCCAACGGCGACTTCTACACCGCCGCGGTCGACAAGGAGATCGAGGTGAAGCCCCTGCTCAACGACGTGGGCGCGAACCTCTCCCTCGCCACGGTCGACGAGCCCATGGGGCCGAAGAACGCCACCCGGACCGTCGACTACCAGGCCCGCAGCTTCCGGTTCAAGGCTCAGCTCCCCGGCACGTACTACGTCGGCTACAAGGTGACGAACGGCCCGACCTCGTACGGGTTGGTGCGCATCGACGTGATCGACCGCTCCCGGCAGAACCAGCCGCCGGTGGCCGCTCGCGACATCGCCCTGCTCACGCACGGCGGCAGCGTCACCATCGACCCGCTGCTGAACGACGAGGACCCTGACGGCGACGTGCTGGTGCTGCAGTCCTTCACCACCGAGGGGCTGTCGGTCGAGATGCGGGACCGCCACCTGCTGGTGATCAAGGAGCTCACGGCCGGCAGCACCCCGGTCACGCTCCGCTACGTGGTCAGCGACGGCTACCACCCGGGCGTCACCGGCAGCATCACCGTGATCCCGACGAACCCGGTCGGCGAGGTGCGGCCGGTCGCGGCGCGCGACGAGGTGAACGTACGGGTCGGGGACGCCGTCACGGTGCGGCCGCTGGCCAACGACTACTCCCCGGTGGGTCTGGACCTGACGCTCGACCCGAAGCTGGTCGACGCGCCGAGCACGGCCTGGGTCGACCGGGAGACGATCCGGTTCGTGGCGCCCTCGGTGCCCGGCGTCGCCACGGCGACCTACCAGGTGCGCGACAGCCTGGGCCGCACGGCATCGGCGCAGGTGCGCTTCACCGTCGTCTCGCCCGACATCGGCAACCAGCCTCCCCGCCCGCAGCTGGTCGTCGGCCGCGCCATCGCCGGCACCCGCACCCGGGTGACGATCCCGCTGCAGAACGTCGACCCCGACGGCGACACCGTCCGGCTGCTGGGGCTGAGCACGGGCCCGCGGCTGGGCCGCGTGGTGTCGGTGGGATCGTCGTGGATCGACTACGAGGCGCTCCCCGGCATGCAGGGCACCGACGCGTTCTCGTACGCCGTCACCGACGGCCTGGGCGCCCGCGCGGTCGCCGAGATCCGGGTCGGGGTGGTCCCCGCCGCCGAGAAGAACGCCGACCCCACCGCCGTCGACGACCGGGTGGTCACCCGGCCGGGACGCACCGCCTACCTGCGGCCGATGGCCAACGACTACGACATCGACGGCGACCGGGTCACCTGGGGCCCCAGCCCGAACCTCTCGATGCCGATGCCCGCGAAGGTCGTCGACGACGTGGCGGTCGAGATCGCGGTCCCGAACGAGAAGAAGACCGAGTTCGGCACCTATGTGATCCAGGACAGCCGGGGCGCCCGCGCCACCGGCAACATCACGGTCGTGAGCGACCCGGAGGCTCCGCTCCAGGCCCCGGTCACCACCGACGACATGGTCGACCCCCGGGTGGTCTTCAACCGCGACGTGGTCGACGTGCCGGTGCTCGCGAACGACTACGACCCCGACGGCCCCCGCTCCGACCTGCGGCTGTCGATCCCGACGTACGACACGGGCGGGCTGCCTGCGGCGACCGTCGAGCAGACGCCGAGCGGGCCACAGCTGCGGGTGCCGATCGGAGACCGCCTGCGGGTGCTGCGCTACCAGGTGACCGACGGCGACGGGCTGGTCTCGTACGGGTTCGTGATGGTGCCGGGGCGCTCCGACGTGGTGCCGACGCTCAAGGACCCCTCGGTGGTGCTCCAGGTCACCGCCGGCGACGAGCTGCGGATCAACGTCGGCGAGTACGTGCAGGGCACCCAGGCCCGGAAGGTCCAGGTCAGCTCGGCCGACCGCGTGATCGGTGCCCCCGGCCAGGGCGTCCGCCTCTCCCCGTACGAGGTCGTGTACAAGCCGTCGCTGACCGACGTGGGCCCGGCGGCGATCACCTTCGAGGTGGTCGAAGAGGTGGACATCGCCGAGGCCAGGTCGGCGACGGTCACCATCCCGATCAACGTGCTGCCGCGCCCGGTGAAGCCAGGGGACGAGAAGAACAACGGCAAGGGTGTGGAGGTCAACACGCCTCCCTCCTCGCCGCCGATCGAGATCAGGGTGGGTGCCGGTGACCCGGCCGCGCAGCAGAACCTCGAGGCGTACGTGGTCGACCGGCAGGGTGACGCGTTCACGTTCGGCGCCTTCACGCCGACCACCCCCATGCCGGCCGGCGTCCGCGTCAGCACCCAGGGCCCGATCGTCACGGCCTCGGCCGACATCGCCGTGCCGAAGGGCACCCGGGTGACCCTGCAGGGCACCGTGACCGACGTCCGCGGGTCGCACAGCACGGTGACCGTGACCGTCGTCGTGCTCGCCACCACCAAGCCCCGGACGGTCACGGGCGACGACCTGGTCGGCGACGCGAACCAGGGTCAGGCGACGAGCAAGGACGTGCTGGCCAACGACTCCACCGCGCTCGGCGGCCCGCTCACCATCGTGGGCACCGCGGTCGAGGCGGGGAGCGTGAGCGACGTCAAGGTGAACGGCAGCGTCATCACGGTGACGCCGGCGAAGGACTTCGTGGGCACCGTCCGCATCCGCTACACGGTCATGGACGCGACGAAGGACCCCGAGCGCAACGTCGACGGGCGGCTGGTGCTCACCGTCCGCGGGCGTCCGTCCCCGCCGGGTGCTCCTCGGCAGACGGCGGTCGGCGACCAGACGCTGTCGGCGACCTGGACCTCCTCGCTCGACAACGGGCTGGCGATCCAGAAGTACGTGATGACGGCCCGCGGCTCCGACGGCAGCGGTGGGTCGGTCGACTGCCCCACCACCACCTGCACCCTGACGGGGTTGCGCAACGGCGTGAAGTACACGGTGACGGCGGTCGCCATCAACCAGCTGGGCGCGAGCGACCCCTCGCCGGCCTCGGCGGAGATGATGCCGAACGTGCGCCCCGACAAGCCCGCCGCGCCACGCGTCGAGCGGGTGCCCGGCCGTGAGGGCGGCAAGCTGCGGATCACCTGGGAGCCGCCGACGAACCGCGGCACCGAGATCACCGACTTCACCCTCTCCCTGGTCGGTGGCGACACGAAGACCCTGCCGCGCACCACGACGACGATCGACTGGCCCGGGCTGACCAACGGGCAGTCGTACGCCTTCCGGGTCGCGGCCAGCAACGCGGCCGGCACCTCGGACGTCTCGGACGCGGCCTCGGGCACCCCGTCGGAGCCGCCGAAGTCGCCGCCCGCCGTGAGGGCGCTGGACGCCGGCGACGCGAACGGCGGCAAGCTGGTGGTCGACTTCGACCCCACCCCGCCGTCGCAGAACGGTGGTGCCGAGGTCACCGAGTACTGGATCTACGTCACCCCGGACACGGGCGTCGGGCTCAACGCGACACCGTCGGGCGTGATGAAGGCCGGCAGCCTCGGCCGCCAGGAGTTCCCCGCCACCAACGGCACCGACTACTACGCGTTCGTACGGGCCGTGAACGTGGCCGGGGCGTCGGAGCCGCCGACCCGGGTCGGCCCGGTCCGTACCTTCGGTGCCCCCCAGGTGAAGGACAGGCCGAGGATCGAGGAGCGCGACGCGGCGGTCCAGGTCGACGTGGACGCGGTGAGCGCCGGAGCACCGGTGACCTCGTGGGAGGTGCGGGTCTTCCGTGCCGGCCGCGAGCAGCCCGTGAACACGGTGACGCTGGCGCCGAACAAGGCGGACGGGGGACTGTCCGCCACGGTGGCCACCAACGAGGCGAACGACATGAACGCCCGGTACTACGTCTGGGCGCGGCCGTCGGCCCTGAACAACGGAGTCCGCAAGGACGGGGCGTTCGTCGACTCGGACCAGGTCACCCCCTACGGCAGGCCGGGCCCGCCCACGGTGACGCTGGTGACGCGCGGCACCGTGTACCCCGACGGCAGCTTCGACATGGAGGTCAAGGTGGGGGGGCCGCAGAACGGCAACGGCGGCTCCGACAGGGACTTCTACTACTACTACTACGACGCCGAGGGGAAGAAGCACCCGATCTCCCTCGACCAGACCGCCTGGGTGAAGTTCCCCAAGGGCGGTGGCGTCGTCCGCGCGGTCGCCGAGCGTGACGCGAGGCCGAACCGCTTCGTGAGCGACGAGGCGAAGGTCCCGGTGCAGCCGGTGATCACGGCGACCGGTGCCGGGTCGGCGACCACGGTCGTGCTGAACTACGCCGGGTCCGACGAGGCGAAGTTCGAGGTCAAGGGCACCGTGGCAGGCTCCACCGCGATGGAGTCCCTGGGGTCCGCGAACGCCAAGACCGACAAGCAGACCCCGCCCGGCTACCGGTTCGAGACCACGATCCCGCTCACCAAGCAGCCCGCGCCGGGAAGCGCCGTGACCGTGGAGGTCCACACCAAGGCCGGCGGCAGCTTCACGACCACCTACACCCATCCCTGACGAGAGGAACTCCCGCACCCATGGCCATGACGCCTGACCAGGCCCGCTGGTTCTCCGACACGTTCGCGTCGGTCGTCCGCAACGTCGAGCGGTCGATCCTCGGCAAGACCGAGGCGATCCGGCTGGCCGTCACCTGCATGCTGGCAGAGGGGCACCTGCTGCTGGAGGACTACCCGGGCACGGGCAAGACCACGCTCGCCCGGTCCCTCGCGCAGACGGTGCAGGGCACCCACACCCGCATCCAGTTCACGCCCGACCTGCTGCCGAGCGACGTGACCGGCGTCACCATCTACGACCAGAAGACGAGCTCCTTCGAGTTCCACCGCGGGCCCATCTTCGCCTCGATCGTGCTGGCCGACGAGATCAACCGCGCCTCGCCCAAGACGCAGTCGGCGCTGCTGGAGGTGATGGAGGAGCAGCGGGTCACCGTCGACGGCGTCTCGCACGACGTGGGCAGCCCGTTCATGGTGATCGCCACCCAGAACCCCATCGAGCAGGCCGGTACGTACCGGCTGCCCGAGGCCCAGCTGGACCGGTTCCTCATGAAGACCTCGCTCGGCTACCCCGACCGTGCGGCCACGCTTCGCATCCTCACCACGGGCGGGTCGCGCCCGCAGTCGGCCGAGCTCCCGCCGGTGATCACCACCCAGGCCTTGGCCGAGATGGCCCAGCTGGGCCAGTCGGTGCATGTCGAGCCGTCGGTGCTGGACTACGTGGCCCGTCTGGCCGAGGCGACCCGCACGGCCGACGACGTGCGGCTGGGCGTGTCCGTACGCGGTGCGCTGGCCCTGGTCCGTACGAGCCGGGTCTGGGCCGCGTCGCTGGGCCGTCACTACGTGGTGCCCGACGACGTCAAGATCCTCGCCATCCCGTGCCTGTCGCACCGCCTGATCCTCGACCCCGAGTCGGAGTTCAACGGCGTCTCCGCGGTCGACGTGATGGCCCAGGTGATCGGCTCCGTGCAGCCGCCGACGGAGCGTGCGACTGCATGACCCTGACCGAGCCCGCGCCGGCGGCCGCCCCGCCGGCACTGCCGGCCGCCCCGCC
>CAKZHP010000016.1 GCA_936924635.1 uncultured Propionibacteriaceae bacterium | reverse complement strand
CCCGTCGGCCAGCACCTGATCGCGGTGGTCCTCTCGGTGGTCGGCGTGGCCCGGGCGGTCGGTGTCGGGGTGGTGCCTGCTGCGGCGGTCGCGGCGGGATGCGCGATCCTGGGCTGCTACGCGGCCGGAGCGGCGCTCTCCGGGCGCGGTCTCAGCCCGCGCGGCGCCTACTGGTGGCTGGCGGCGATCACGGCAGCCTGGCTGGTCGCGGTGTGGGTCTCCACAGAGTTCGTCTGGGTCGCGTTCCTGCTCTGGCTCATCGGCGGGCATCTCTTGAGCCTCGGTGGCGCGATCGCGTACGCGGTCGGGGTCTACGCGGTCACCGCCCTGGCACCGCTGCTGAGCCGCGGCACCACCGGCTGGGCCGACCTGGCCGGGCCGTTCATCGGCGGGGTGTTCGCCGTCGGCATCTCCCGCGGCTACCTCACGCTGCAGCGCGAGGCGGCCGAGCGGGAACGGCTCGTGGAGTCGCTGCGTCGCGCGCACCAGGAGACGTCGGAGCTCGCCGACGAGCTGGCCTGGACGCAGCGCCACGTCGGCGCCGTCGCCGAGCGCGCCCGGCTGGCGCGCGACATCCACGACACCGTGGCGCAGAGCCTGTCCTCGATCCGGCTGCTGGCGCACGCCGCGGCCCAGGACGAGACCGGCACCGGACGCTCCGCCGCCCGCCAGATCGAGGACCTGGCCGGCGAGGGGCTCGGTGACGTACGCCGCATCGTGGCCGCCCTCGCCCCCGCCGAGCTCGAGGCCGACGCACTGCCCACCGCGCTGGCGCAGATGCTGGAGCGGCTGCGCGAGCAGACCGGGCTGGCCACCGAGCTGCACGTCGACGACACGCTTCCGCGCCTCGCACCGCCGGTGGAGGTGGCGTTTCTGCGCGCGGCGCAGTCGTCGCTCGCGAACGTACGGCTCCACGCCCACGCCACGCGTGTCGTCGTGAGCCTCATCGACGACGAGGACCGGGTGCGCCTCGACATCATCGACGACGGGCGGGGGTTCGACGCGGCGGCGTGGGAGCGGGCGCCGTACGCTGGCGACTCCGGTTACGGCCTGCGGTTCCTCCGCTCGCGGCTGCGCGCGCTCGGTGGCGAGCTCGACGTGGAGAGCGCCCCCGGCGAGGGCACGGCCCTGTCGGCGTCGGTGCCCGTGACCCCGACGAGCGGAGGACCGGCATGACGATCAGCGTGCTGCTGGTGGATGACCACCCCGTCGTCCGCGCCGGGCTGCGCGCGGTGATCGACGCCAGCACCGAGGTACGGGTCGGGGGCGAGGCCGCCTCCGGCGAGGAGGCCGTCGCCCTCACCCGCCACCTCGCGCCGGATGTGGTGCTGTGCGACCTCCGGCTGGGCGAGGGCATGGACGGCATCGCGACCACGGCCGCGATCCGGGCGCTCCCCGAACCGCCCGCGGTGCTGATCCTGACCACCTTCGACCGTGACGCCGAGGTGCTGGCGGCGCTGGAGGCGGGTGCCGCGGGCTACCTGCTCAAGGACGTCTCCCCCGAGGTCATCGTGCAGGCCGTACGCACCGCGGCCGCCGGCGGCACGCATGTGGCCCCCGAGCTCGCCACCCGTGTGCTGACCGGCATGCGTGCACCCCGACCGAGGCTCACCGACCGCGAGGCCGACGTGCTCCGCCTGCTGGCGACCGGCGCCTCCAACAAGGAGATCGCCCGCACGCTGATGGTCAGCGAGGCGACCGTGAAGAGCCACCTGGTGCACGTGTTCAGCAAGCTCGGCGTCGACAGCCGGGCACGAGCCGTGCACGTGGCCCGGGAGACCGGTCTCCTCTGACCATACCTACGGTTTATATCCGATAAACCGTATGCTCCCACCATGCGGTCATGGTCGGGTCTTCGCACGGGCGTGCTCTGCTCTGTGGAGCTGGTTGGGGTGATGGGAGCCACCCTGGTGCTGACGCTGCTGCCGGCGATGACCGCGGCCACGGATTCCCCGAGTCCCCTCACGACCGCGGCGGTCTCCACGGCGTACGCGGTCGGTTTCGGCGGCTTCCTGGTGCTGGGCGCCAGGCTCGCCGATACCTGGGGGCACGTCCGGGCGCTGGTGGGTGCCGTCCTGCTCTTCGCGGCCTCGGGCGGTCTGCTGGTGGTCACGTCCTCGGCAGGGGTGATGGCGGCAGCCCGGGCGGCGCAGGGGGTCGCCGCCGCGGTGATGGTGCCAGCAGCCCTGGCACTCATCACCGAGACCGTCCCCGAGGGGCCGGCCCGCCGGCGCGCCATGGCGGCCTGGGGTGCGACCTCCGCGATCGGCGGAGCCAGCGGCTTCCTCGTCGGCAGTGCCGCCGCGGCAGCCGGCTGGTGGCGAGCGGCCTTCCTCCTCCAGGCAGCCCTGGCGCTCGGGCTGGCAGCGCTGGCCGCCGCGCTCCTCCGTACGCCCCGCGACACCCGCCGGCCGTCGCCCCTGGAGCAGCGGGGCTCGCTCGACATCGCTGGCGGCCTGCTCATCACCATCACCCTCGGGCTTGTGGTGGCCGGAACGTCGCTCCTCACCACCCAGCTCGCCCTCGCGACGGGGCTGCTGCTCGGCGCGGCCGCCGCGGGCCTAGCCGCGGTCGGCGTCGAGCGCCGGGCGACGACCCCGGTCCTGGAGCTGCGCACGCTGACGGCACCGGAGGTCCGGGCCGGCTCGGGCGTTGCGTTCGTGAACACGGCCACGACCAGCTCGTCGGCCACCCTGCTCGCCCTGGCGCTGCAGTCCACGGGCGGCGCAGGTGCGGCAGCCACGGGGCTGACCATGCTGCCGTTCAGCGTGGCGGTCGTCGGCGGGTCGGGCGTCGCTCCCTGGCTGATGACGCGGCTGGGTGACCGCCGCGCCAGCGCGGTGGGGCTGATCGCCATCGGCGTCGGGACCGGCCTGCTCCCGCTCGCGGCCGGCGGCCTCTGGGTCATCGCCGCCGGCATGGCCGTCTCCGGCGCTGGGATCGGCGTCTCCGCCGCCGCCTCGACCCACCTCGGCACCAGCGGGCCCGGGGACGACAGC
The DNA here is from genome assembly GCA_936924635.1 of uncultured Propionibacteriaceae bacterium. GTDB lineage: Bacteria > Actinomycetota > Actinomycetes > Propionibacteriales > Propionibacteriaceae > Fen-668. The sequence continues at coordinate 886 of CAKZHP010000016.1, read as the reverse complement.
GCGGCCGCCGCCGCGTTGCTGAACACGAGCGCCCAGCTCGGGACCGCACTCGGCGTGGCGGCGAGCCTCGCCGCCGCGCAGCTTGTCGGCACGGCGGGGGGGTGGTGGTGCCTGACGATGCTCGCTCTGGTGGCCGCGGCTCAGACCGGGAGGACGCGCCGGCCGGGCGCCTAGCATGACGGGGTGGTCACGGTGTCCTGGGGCTGGCTGAGCGAACCGCTCGCTCACGACTTCGCCAACACCGTGCACTGGCGTGGCACCACCCCGGTCGACCACATCGCCACGCTGGACGGCCTCCGGGGATGGCTGCAGCACGAGCCGCACCCGCTCCCACCGGTCGATGAGCCGTCGGAGGCCCTGGCCCACGAGCTCCGGCGCCTGCGCGACGCCGTACGCGCCGCCATGACCGCCGTCGCCGACGGGAGACTCCCCGACCCGGCCGATGTGGAGGTCATCAACGACACAGCACGCCGCCATGCGATGACGACCCTGCTCTCCGCGTCAGGCGACTCCTCGTGCCTGATGCCGACCCGCCGCGGGGTGGAACCTCTGCTGGGAGCTCTCGCCCAGGCAGCGATCCGTGCCCTCGGCGACCCGGAGCAGCGGTCTCGCATCGCGTTCTGCGCCGCGCCCGGCTGCGGTGGCCTGTTCGACCGCAACCGCCCCAACCAGGTCTGGTGCCACCCGCACTGCGGAGCCCGCGCCCGGGCCGAGCGTCACCTGCACCGCGACCGCTGAGGGGCCGCCTCCATCGCTCCCTCGCAGCATCACATCCGCATCTCACATCCGTCTGGACGGATGCGCCGCACCGAGACGGATGCGATGTCGCGGGGTCGCCGGTCACGGGCCGGACGCACGAGCGCCGGGCACCCTCGGCGGGTGCCCG
>CAKZHP010000015.1 GCA_936924635.1 uncultured Propionibacteriaceae bacterium | reverse complement strand
TCCTTCTTCGCCTGCTGCACAGAGGCCTCGCTCGGGCCCTTGATGATACACATCGTGATGCCCGTCTTGCGTGTCGTGCTCGCCTCAATCGTGACGTTGCGACTCTTGCGCTGCACTTGCTGCAGCACGGCGCCCAGACGCGGCAGCTGCGCCTCTGTGAGGCGCAGCGGCACAGCTACCTGGTGTATAACGCGCTGGATCACCGGCACCGAGCTCACCCGCACCCTCGCATCCGGCACCCCCCGCCCCGCCGCAGCCGGCTCCCGGGCGCCCGGAGAAGAAGGAGAGCATCTGGTCGTCCCTGCTGCCCGACAGCGTCGAGCGGTGGATCAAGGGCGACCGGGACAAGGACCGCGACGACCCGGACGAGGGCCGCGCCCCCGGCACGGAGTGGCGCCCCACCCACGATGCCGCCGCCCCGGGTGTGTCCTCCGACCCGCTGCTGCGTTACCAGCCCCCTGGCATGGAGTGGACCCCACCGGGCCAGGCACCGGCCAGCTGCCCCGTCTGCGGCACCCCGTACGCGGACGCGTATGTCGCCGGGTCGGCCCAGTTCTGCGAGTCCTGCGGCGCGGAGCGGCCCGGCCCCGCCCCGCTGCCGGAAGGAGCGGCCGCGACGCTCGACCCGGACGTGGCTCTGCTGCCGGCCCGGCCCTGCGTGCAGTGCGGCGGCGACGTCGACAGCGACGGCTACTGTACGGTCTGCGGGGCCAAGGCCCAGAGCGAGCGTGACCACTTCCGCGAGGAGCCGGCGGACTGGGTGGCAGGCGTCTGCGACCGCGGCATCCGACACCAGCGCAACGAGGACGCCATGGCGCTGGCCGCTGCCCCGGACCCTGGTTCCCGGGCCGTGCTCGTGGTCTGCGACGGTGTCTCCAGCTCGATCGACTCCGACGTCGCCTCCCTCGCCGGGGCAGAGGCGGCCCGCGACCTCCTCTGGGCGAACCAGCCACAAGGCGTCGGTACGCCGGAGAGCCACCGGGCGGCGATGACGGCGGCCCTGGAGCAGGCCGCCACGGCCGCGAACGACGCGGTGATCGAGAAGACCGACCCCCAGAGCACCAATGCGGCCTCCGCGACGTTCGCGGCGGCGGTCGTCCAGAACGGCCAGGTGTTCGTGGCGAACCTGGGTGACTCGCGCGTGTACTGGATCCCCGACGGCGGAGACGGCGCGCAGCTCACCGTCGACGACTCGGTCGCGCAGGCGCGGATCGAGACCGGCGTGCCGCGCGAGGAGGCCGAGAACGGCGAGGGGGCGCATGCCATCACGAAGTGGCTGGGCCGCGACGCCCCCGACCTCGAGCCGCGCGTGGCTGACCTCGCCCCTCAGGAGGACGGCTGGGTGGTCGTCTGCTCCGACGGGCTGTGGAACTACGCCTCCGGCCCGGCCGACGTGACCGCGGTGCTGCGGGCGGCGCTGGACACCGAGCCCCGCCCCACCGGTCTCGTGGAGGTCGGCGAGCGCATGGTCGCCTGGGCGAACGAGCAGGGCGGCAAGGACAACGTCACGGTCGCGCTCGCCCGGATCGGCACGCCGGTCACGTACCGGGCCGCCGAGCCGGACACCGCCGAGACGGGGCCTTCCCCCACGCAGGACGCCCCCCCGAAGGACGCGGCACCGGCCCAGACCCAGACGCCCCCGGCGTCCACGGCTGGCCAGGGCTCCGACAGCACCGCCACGGAGCAGCCGGCGCCCGCGGCACCGATGCGGGGCGAGCGGTCCGACGCGCGGCCCGAGTCGTCGGGATCCGCGCCCGCCCAGGACCGGCCTCCCGCGGGCGCTCCCCAGGCGTCGCCCGAGGCGGTCTCCCAGACCTCGGCTCATGCCACAGCAGACCTGCGGGACGCCCCCGCCACCTCCGCGACGAGTGGTCGGAGCGAGGGTGGGGCGCCGCCACCGGCCGAGGTGACGGCCGCCCCCGCCGCGACGCTGACCGGCCCCGCCGCAACGCGGGCGGAGACTGCCGACCCGTCCGGCGCTGACCAGCCGTCGGGTTCCGGCGCCGACGGCCAGGCCACCCTTCCGGCTCCGGGCCAGGAGCACCCGCTCGACGGCACTCCGACCCGGCGTACCGAGCAGTGCGGGCTCCAGCAGGGTCTCGCGCCGCGGCGGCCGGCTGGGGCGCCGGCTGACGGCCTCGTCCGCTACCCACCCGTCGCGGACGGGACGGCCTCGACGTCAGCACCGGCGGCCCCGGTGTGGCAGCAGCCGCAGCCGCCCACGGCCCCGGCCGCCGGGAGCCCCTCACCGCAGCTCCACGTCCGCGGTCCTGCCACCGGGGACCTGCAGCCCTACCCGGGGGCGTCCTCGCGGCCGCGGCACGAGGGCTCCGAGCAGCCCCGCCCGCCGGCCCCGGCCTCGGACGCGGGCTCCGCACCGGGGGGCGCACAGGAGATGCCCCCGACGACGCCTCCGCCGCCGGCACCCTCGGCGGCCACGGGCACGGACCAGACCCATCTGACCCCGTTCCCCGGCGCCGAGCTGCCTGACGCCCGCTCGGAGTAGCCTCGCTCGAACACGCCGGACCCGGGCGCGTTGCCCCTGGGTAGACCCACTGAGAGGATTGGCCCCATGGCACAGTTCACGTCGACCGTCTACCAGAACGAGTTCCTCACCGACGGCGGGACGGACGTCAACGCCATCGTGACGATCGACTGCGTCGGTGCCGGGTCGGCGGGTCAGACGGGCTCGGGTGACGCCGGCGAGATCATCATCGTCGACACCTCCGGCTCCATGGGCGAGGCCAACATGGCCGCCGCGAAGCAGGCCGCGATGGTCGCGGTCGACGCGATCCTCGACGGCACCTACTTCGCGATCGTGGCCGGCAACCACAAGGCGTACCTGGCCTACCCCATGGTGCAGACCGGCGCTGGCATGGTGCGCATGAACGACCAGACGCGCCGCCAGGCGAAGGACGCGATCAGCTTCTTCCGCTCCGACGGCGGCACGGCGATCGGTGCCTGGCTGAACCTCGCCAAGGCGCTGTTCGACTCGGTCGGGCCGCTGTCGCAGAAGCACGCCATCCTGCTCACCGACGGCGAGAACCACAACGAGACACCGCAGCAGCTCGACGCCGCCATCCGCAACTGCCTCGGTCAGTTCCAGGCCGACTGCCGCGGTGTGGGCATCGAGTGGAAGGTCGAGGAGATCCGCAAGATCGCCCAGGCGCTGCTGGGCACCGTCGACATCATCCCGTCGGGCGCCGCGCTCCCGGCGGTGTTCCTGGAGCTGATGCGCAAGGCCATGTCGCGCGGTGTCGCCGACGCCCAGCTGCGGGTGTGGGTGCCGCAGGGCGCCCAGGTGCTCTTCGTGCGCCAGGTCTCCCCCCAGGTCGAGGACCTCACCCACCGCGGCCAGCCGGTGAACCAGCTGACCATGGCCTACCCCACCGGCTCCTGGGGCGACGAGTCCCGCGACTACCACGTCGCGGTGCGTCTCGCCGCCAAGGCCGTCGGCCAGGAGCAGCTGGCCGCACGGCTGCAGCTGGCGCTGGGCGACAACGTCGTGACGCAGGGTCTGGTGAAGGCGAAGTGGTCCGACGACCCCACCCTCACCGCTCGCATCAGCCCCGAGGTCGCCCACTACACCGGGCAGACCGAGCTCGCGACCGCGATCCAGGAAGGCCTGGCCGCGAAGGCCTCCGGCGACGACCGCACGGCCACCACCAAGCTCGGGCGTGCCATGCAGCTCGCGGTGCAGACGGGCAACGACGAGGCGACCTCGAAGCTGCGCAAGGTCGTCGACGTCGAGGACGCGGCCACGGGCACCGTACGGCTGAAGCGTGACGTCAACAAGGCAGACGAGATGGCGCTGGACACCGCGTCCACCAGATCGGAAGAGCGTCGTGTAGGGAAAGAGTGTAGATCTCGGTGGTCGCCGTA
>CAKZHP010000014.1 GCA_936924635.1 uncultured Propionibacteriaceae bacterium | reverse complement strand
GCAGCCTGACGATGATTCAGGTGTTTCTGGTGGTCGTCGCCGCGTTTGTCATGGCCGTGTTCTTCTACGTCATCACCCTGCAAAAAACGCCGCAGTTCGGACTGCTGAAAGCCATCGGCGCAAGTACCCGCACGCTGGCGACCAGCCTCGTGGCCCAGATGCTCCTGCTCAGCCTGCTGGCCGTCATCGTCGCGGCTGTCATCACTCTGGGCATGGTGCAGGTGCTGCCGTCGGGGATGCCTTTTTACCTGACCAATCTCAACCTGCTCACCGCTGGCGCACTGCTCATCGGTGTGGCCGCCCTGAGCAGCCTGCTCAGCCTTCGCAGCATCGCCCGCGTGGATCCGCTCATCGCCATCGGCACCACCACCTGAGGCGACCGCCCCCGCCCCAGAGCCACCTGTCCAAGCAGACCAGCACAGGCAAACCATCAAGGAGACGCTATGACTTTCCAGGCCACCCAGACGCACCCTCAGGCCCACGTCCAGCCCAGCAGCCCAGCCCTCGCCCTCACCCAGGTGTCCAAAACTTACGGCGACGGAGACGGCCTGATCACCGCCCTGCATCCCACCAGCCTGCGCGTTCAGCCCGGCGAACTCGTCGCCGTGAACGGGCCGTCAGGCAGCGGCAAGAGCACGTTTCTTTCCATCGCCGGGGCCCTGCTGCGCCCCACCGACGGAACGGTGGAGATCAGTGGTGTGGACGTGACGCGGCTGCGCGAAAGCGACCTGCCCGCCTTCCGGCTGCGGCACATCGGCTTCGTGCTTCAGAGCAGCAACCTGATTCCGTACCTGACGGTGCGCGAGCAGCTCACGCTCATTCCCCGGCTCGCCCACGCCGACCCCCGACAGGCCAGGGCGCAGGCCGACGAACTGCTGCGCACGCTGGGCATCGAGTCGGCGTACGGCCTGACGGGGGACGAGGGCGACGCCGGGCTGGCTGAGCTGGCCCAGCGCGTGGCGCGTACCTGGTCCTGGTAACCGGCCCGCACGCAACGGGTGGGCCGGGAACAAGGCGTCGGCGGCCCGCGGTTATGCTGTCCGCAGCCGTACCGGAACGAGGAGACGAGCCATGACCGACACCATCAGCACCACCGAGACCGCCCCCGCCAACGGGATCATCCTGAGCGACGTGGCCGCCGCCAAGGTGAAGGAGCTGATCGACCGCGAGGGTCGTGACGACCTGGTCCTGCGCGTGGCCGTGCAACCCGGTGGTTGCTCGGGCCTGCGCTACCAGCTCGAGATCGACGAGCGCGTGCTCGACGGCGACGTGATCAACGAGTTCGGCGGCGTGAAGGTCGCGGTCGACCGGATGAGCGCCCCGTACCTCAACGGCGCCCAGATCGACTTCGCCGACACGATCAGCCAGCAGGGCTTCACGATCGACAACCCCAACGCGGGCAGCTCGTGCGCCTGCGGGGACTCGTTCCACTGATCGCCGCGACCCACCGCCTCTCCACCATGACTAGGGGATGAGGCAGGGATCCGCCACCACCGCCGCCCGGGCCGGGGACGACCCCGCCGGGCGGCGGTTGTGCGTTAGGCTGCAGACAGATCCACGACGCCGCCCCCGGCGTCCGAATGGGAAAGGACGTCGCGTGCGTCGTCGAGTGACTCTCCGCCTGGTTGCGGGCGCCTCAGCGCTCCTCGGGCTGGCCGGGTGCAGCGCAGAGACCAGTGCCCAGTGGGGCCGGTGGGGTCTGCCGGAGCGGGCCAGCGAGCAGTCCCGTCACATCGGTGACCTGTGGAACGCCTCCTGGATCGCCAGCATGCTGATCGGCGTGATGGTGTGGGGCCTGATCTTCTACGCGGTCATCCGCTACCGCAAGAAGCGCCAGGACCAGATCCCGCGGCAGACGACGTACAACCTCCCCATGGAGATCATGTACACGATCGTCCCGTTCCTGATCGTGGGCGTGCTCTTCGTCTACACGGTGCGGGCGCAGGACGCGGTCATCCAGCCTCAGGGCGACAGGCCGGCGCACACGGTGAACGTCGTGGGGCAGAAGTGGTCGTGGACCTTCAACTACATGGAGGGCGACAACTCGCAGGTGGGCGCGGTCGTCAACGAGACCGGCACCATCGAGCAGTTCCCCGATCTGTACCTCCCCGTGAACCAGAAGGTGCGGTTCAACCTCGAGTCCGCCGACGTCATCCACTCCTTCTGGGTGCCTGACTTCTACTTCAAGATGGACGTCATCCCGGGCCGTCCGAACTCCTTCGAGGTGACCCCCACCAAGACGGGCACCTTCCTCGGCAAGTGCGCCGAGCTGTGCGGCTCCTACCACGCCGCGATGCTCTTCAACGTGCACGTGGTGTCGGAGCAGGAGTTCGTCGCCCACCTCAACCAGCTCAAGGCCAAGGGTCAGACCGGCGAGGTCAAGCCCCCCGCCGCGATCACCGCCGTGCCCGTACCCCCGAAGGAGACCAGACGATGAGCGCAGTCGTCGAGCGGGTAGCCACCCCGGTGGCCCCGACCCGCACCCAGGAGAAGTCCTTCGGGCGACGGTTCTACGACGTCGTCACCTCGACCGACCACAAGGTCATCGGTCAGCTCTACTTCTTCACCAGCGTCGCCTTCTTCGCCTTCGGCGGCCTGCTGGCGCTGGCGATCCGTGCGGAGCTGGCGTTCCCCGGCATCCAGTTCCTGCAGTACGAGACCTTCAACCAGTTCTTCACGATGCACGGCACGATCATGCTGCTGATGTTCGCGACGCCGCTGTTCGCCGGCTTCGCCAACGCGATCATGCCGCTGCAGATCGGCGCCCCCGACGTGGCGTTCCCGCGGCTGAACATGTTCTCGTACTGGCTCTACCTGTTCGGCAGCCTGATCGCCTGCTCCGGTTTCCTGAGCCCGCAGGGCGCGGCCAGCTTCGGCTGGTTCGCGTACGCGCCGCTGTCTGACGCCGTGAACACCCCCGGCGTCGGCGGCGACCTGTGGCTGATGGGCCTCTACGTCAGCGGTCTGGGCACCATCCTCGGCGCCGTGAACTTCATCACCACGATCATGACCATGCGTGCACCCGGCATGACGATGTTCCGGATGCCGGTCTTCACCTGGAACATCCTGGTGACCTCGATCCTGGTGCTCCTGGTCTTCCCGATCCTCGCCGCCGCGCTGCTGGTGCTCGAGGCCGACCGGCGCATGGGCTCGCACATCTTCGACCCGGCGAACGGCGGGCCGCTGCTGTGGCAGCACCTGTTCTGGTTCTTCGGTCACCCGGAGGTGTACATCATCGCGCTGCCGTTCTTCGGCATCATCAGCGAGATCATCCCGGTCTTCAGCCGCAAGCCAATCTTCGGCTACGTAAGCCTGGTCGCGGCGACGCTGTCGATCGCTGCGCTGTCGATGGCTGTGTGGGCCCACCACATGTTCGTCACCGGCGCGGTGTCGCTGCCCTTCTTCTCCTTCATGACCTTCATGATCGCCATCCCCACCGGTGTGAAGTTCTTCAACTGGATCGGCACCATGTGGGGCGGAGCCGTGACCATGGACACACCGATGCTGTGGGCCGTCGGCTTCCTGACCACCTTCCTCTTCGGTGGCCTCACCGGCGTCATCCTGGCCTCGCCGCCGCTCGACTTCCAGGTCAGCGACACCTACTTCGTGGTCGCCCACTTCCACTACGTGCTCTTCGGCACCGTGGTGTTCGCGATGTTCGCCGGCTTCTACTACTGGTGGCCGAAGTTCACCGGGCGCATGCTCAACGAGGCCTGGGGCAAGGTCCACTTCTGGATCCTGTTCGTCGGCTTCCACACCACCTTCCTGGTGCAGCACTGGCTGGGCGTCGAGGGCATGCAGCGACGGATCGCCGACTACCTGCCGACCGAGGGCTTCACGTTCCTCAACCAGGTCTCGACGTTCGGTGCCTTCCTGCTCGGCGTCTCGATGCTGCCGTTCTTCTACAACATGTGGATCAGCCGCAGCGGGCCACTCGTGGAGACTGACGACCCGTGGGGCTGGGGTCGCTCGCTGGAGTGGGCCACCTCGTGCCCGCCGCCGCGCCACAACTACACGTCGATCCCGCGCATCCGCAGCGTCTCGCCGGCGTTCGACCTGCACCACCCCGCCGTCAACGTGGCGGACGCGCACCAGAAGGATCCCCAGCTGTCCGAGGTCGACGGCGACGAGCCGCGGAGGAGCAAGCCGTGAAGCAAGAGTTCTGGGTCTTCTTCCCCGTCTCCCTGTTCCTCTTCGTCGCCGCGGGGGCGTACGCCATCCTGACGAAGCTCGAGGAGCCTATCGGTGTGGTGGCCCTCGCCATGGGCGGCCTGCTCTGCGTGATGATCGCCGCCTACATGCGGCTGCTGGCCTCGAAGATGGACGCGCGGCCCAGCGACCGCAAGGAGGCCGAGATCGCCGAGGGTGCGGGCGAGATGGGCTTCTTCCCGGCCAAGAGCATCTGGCCGCTGTGGCTGGCCCTGACGGTGTCGGTGATGGCGCTGGGCCCGGTCTTCGGCTGGTGGATCACGCTGCTCGGCATGGGCATGGGCATCTGGTCGTTGACCGGCTGGGTGTACGAGTTCTACCGGGGCCCGTACAAGCACTGACTCCCGACCCACCGTACGCACGAGACCCGCGGCCCTGAGGGCCGCGGGTCTCGTCGTCTGGGCTGAGATCGCCAGCCTTGAGGTCACCAGCTGGCGTGCAGCGGCCGCCCCTCGTCGTAGCCGGCCGACGACTGCACGCCCACCACGGCGCGGTCGTGGAACTGGGCGAGGTCCTTCGCTCCTGCGTACGTGCAGGAGGACCGCACCCCCGCGGTGATCCAGTCCAGCAGGTCCTCGACACCGGGGCGCTCGTCGTCGAGGTACATGCGCGAGCTGGAGATGCCCTCCTCGAAGAGTGCCTTGCGGGCGCGGTCGAAGGCCGACTCCTCCCGAGTACGGCTCCGGACGGCCCGCGCGCTCGCCATGCCGAACGACTCCTTGTAGCGACGGCCCTGGTGATCGGTGAGCAGGGGGCCCGTCGACTCGTACGTGCCGGCGAACCAGGAGCCGATCATCACCGACCCGGCGCCGGCGGCCAGCGCGAGGGCCACGTCCCGGGGGTAGCGCACGCCGCCGTCGGCCCAGACAGCCTTGCCCAGGCTGGTGGCCTCTGCGGCCGACTCCAGCACGGCACTGAACTGCGTGACTGTGACAGGTTGATCTGGCCCCATCGTGACGGCCTGATCTGGCCCCAC
>CAKZHP010000013.1 GCA_936924635.1 uncultured Propionibacteriaceae bacterium | reverse complement strand
AGCCGCGCCGTCTGGGCGGGGCGCGGTGGGGCGGGGGCCGGGGGCTGCTAGAGCCGGGTGGAGAAGCGTCGTGGCGTAGGTTGGACGCGCCCCGGCGACCCTCGATCCCGTCCCGCCGGGGGAGAGGCACCCTGATGACCCACATCGGTGAGGCGGCTTTCGCCGCACGGCACATCGGCACCACGGCAGACGATCAGGAGCGGATGCTCGAGGTGATCGGCGTGGGCTCGGTCGAGGAGCTGGTCGGCACGGCGATCCCGGCCGGGATCCGCCTCGACGGGGCCCTGCAGCTGCCCGCGGCGCGCACCGAGGAGGAGGTGCAGGAGCGGCTGCGCCGGCTCTCGGAGCGCAACGTGGTGACGGTGCCCATGCACGGGCTCGGGTACTCCCAGACGGTGACCCCGCCCGTGATCCGCCGCCGGGTGCTGGAGTCTCCCGCCTGGTACACCGCGTACACGCCGTACCAGCCGGAGATCAGCCAGGGCCGGCTGGAGGCGCTGCTCACCTTCCAGACGATGTGCAGCGACCTGACGGGCCTGCCCACGTCCGGGGCGTCGCTGCTGGACGAGGGAACAGCCGTGGCCGAGGGCGTGGCGCTGGCGCTGCGGGCGGCGAAGGGAACTCGCTGCGTGGTGGACCCGGGGATCCTCCCGCAGAGCCTGGCTGTCGTGCGCACACGGGCCGAGGCGCTCGGCATCACGGTGGAGGTCGCCGACCTCGACCACGACCTCCAGGACGCGTTCTGCGTGGTGGTGCAGCAGCCCGCCGCCGACGGCAGCCTGCGTACGCCGTCGGAGCTGGCCGCCATCACCGAGGCCGCCCATGCCGCCGGGGCGGTCGTGGTGGCCGCGTGCGACATCCTCTCCCTGACCGTGCTGGAGTCGCCCGCCTCCTGGGGTGCGGACGTGGCCGTCGGCAGCACCCAGCGCTTCGGGGTGCCGCTGTTCTTCGGGGGGCCGCACGCCGCGTACATGTCGGTGCGAGCGGGCCTGGAGCGGCAGCTCCCCGACCGGTTGGTCGGCGTCTCGGTGGACGCCGACGGCACTCCTGCGTACCGGCTGGCCCTGCAGACCCGCGAGCAGCACATCCGCCGCGAGAAGGCGACCTCGAACATCTGCACCTCGCAGGTGCTGCTGGCGGTGACCGCGGCTATGTACGCGGTCTACCACGGCCCGGCGGGGCTGCGTCGCATCGCCCTGGAGCTGCACACCCATGCCCGCCGGGTGGCCGCCACCGCCGTGGCCGCCGGGCTGACCGTGCGGCACGACGAGTTCTTCGACACCGTGGTGGTCGAGGCGCCGGGGCGTGCCGGCGACCTCGTGGCAGCGGCCCACGAAGCCGGGCTGCTGCTGCGGCTGCTCGACGACGACGCCTTCGCGGTCTCGCTGGGCGAGGGCGTCTCCGAGGCCGACCTGCAGGCGCTGGCCGAGGTGCTCGGGGCCGGTCTCGCCGACGCGCCGGCGGAGCACCGCCTGGGTGGGCACGCCCGGCCCGACGACTACCTCACCCACCCGGTGTTCCATGCCTACCACTCCGAGACCGAGATGCTGCGCTACCTGCGCACTCTCTCCGACCGGGACTTCGCGCTGGACCGCGGCATGATCCCGCTCGGCTCCTGCACGATGAAGCTCAACCCGGCCGCGGCGCTGGAGCCGATCTCGTATGCCGGCTTCGCCGAGCTGCACCCGCTGGCGTCGCCGGCCGACACCCAGGGATACGCGGAGCTCGTCGGCGAGCTGGAGTCCTGGCTGGCCGAGATCACGGGGTACGACCGGGTCAGCGTGCAGCCGAACGCCGGCAGCCAGGGCGAGCTGGCCGGGCTGCTGGCGATCCGCCGCTACCACGTCGCCCGCGGTGAGGTGCACCGCACCGTGTGCCTGATCCCGTCCTCGGCGCCCGGCACCAACGCCGCCTCGGCGGCCCTGGCCGGCATGCGGGTGGTGGTCGTGAAGGCGGCCGACGACGGGTCGGTCGACCTCGACGACCTGCACGCCAAGGCGCAGCAGCACCGCGACGACCTGGCGGCGATCATGATCACCTACCCGTCGACCCACGGAGTGTTCGAGGACACGGTGACGCGGATCTGCGAGGTCGTCCACGAGGCGGGCGGGCAGGTGTACGTCGACGGGGCCAACCTCAACGCGCTGGTCGGTCTCGCGCGGCCGGGGTCGTTCGGCGCCGACGTCAGTCACCTGAACCTGCACAAGACATTCGCCATCCCGCACGGCGGCGGTGGCCCGGGCGTCGGCCCGGTGGCGGTGAAGGAGCACCTGGCTCCGTACCTGCCGGGCGACCCGGCGGCCGGCGGCGAGGGTGCGGTCTCCAGCGCCGCGTACGGGTCGGCGGGCGTGCTGCCGATCACGTACGCCTACATCGCCCTCATGGGCCCCGACGGGCTCCGCGCCGCGACGGAGGCGGCGCTGCTGGCCGCGAACTACGTGGCGAAGCGGCTGTCGGGAAGCTTCCCGGTGCTGTACACCGGTCGCGGCGGGCTGGTCGCCCACGAGTGCATCCTCGACCTGCGGCCGCTCACCAAGCGCACCGGTATCACCGTCGACGACGTGGCCAAGCGGCTCATCGACTACGGGTTCCACGCGCCGACCATGTCGTTCCCCGTCGCCGGGACGCTGATGGTGGAGCCGACGGAGTCGGAGTCGCTGGCCGAGCTCGACCGGTTCTGCGACGCCATGATCGCGATCGCGGCCGAGATCGAGAAGGTCGCGGCGGGGGAGTGGCCGGCCGACGACAACCCGCTCCGCAACGCGCCGCACCCCCTGACGCGGGTGACGGCCGACGAGTGGGAGCACCCCTACTCGCGTACGGTCGCGGCCTTCCCGGCCGGCCGGCACGTCGGCCCGGTCGCCGGGGCCGGGCACGACAAGTACTGGCCCGCGGTGGCTCGGCTGGACAGCGTGTACGGGGACCGGAACCTGGTCTGCTCCTGCCCGCCGCCGGAGGCGTACGAAGAGGCCTGACACCACAGGGATGGCCTGGCGGGTCGTTCGCGGTGATTCCGTTAGGCTCCACGCTGGAGGTAACGACACATGGGTGAGTGGTTGGCGAAGTTCATGAAGACGCCGTGGGTGGCGCACATCATGCGCGCCTTCGAACGGTTCTCGTCGCGTCTGGGAAGCCAGTTCGCCGCAGCGATCACATACTTCTCGGTGCTGGCGATGGTGCCCATCCTGATGTTCGCGTTCTCACTGCTGGGCTTCACGATCAACGTCATCGACCCGAGCCTCATCACCCAGGCGACGAACCTCGTCAAAGAGCAGATCGGCGACGCGGAGAGCGCCAAGCAGATCCTCGACGTGATCCTCGACACCCTCTCCAACTGGCGCGGCGTGGGCATCGTGGCGCTGCTGTCAGCGGCGTACGCGGGCCAGGGTTGGATCGCCAACATCGACAAGGCCATCAACGCCATGTGGCGTGAGAACTTCGACATCACGCCGGATGGCGGCGGCCCGCTGAAGATGGTCACCGACCTGCTCAAGAACCTGCTGATCCTGGTCGGCCTGCTGTTCTTCGGCATCCTGCTGGTCGCGGCCAACTCCATCGCGTCGTTCGCCAAGGGACTGGTCCTGGGCCTGTTCCACCTCGCGGACTCGCCCGTGGCCTCCGTGCTGACCACCGTGCTCGGCATCCTGGTGTCGGCCGTCGTGGGCTGGCTGCTGTTCGTCTACCTCTACACCGTGCTGCCCGATCACCGGCGCGACTTCAAGGCCGTAACCCGGGGTGCTCTGTTCGGCTCGCTCGGCCTGGTGCTGATCCTCAACCTCGGAAACCTGGTGTCGCTGGCGTTCGCCAACAACAAGGCGGCGGCGATCTTCGGCCCCATCATCGTGCTGATGCTGACCCTGAACCTGTTCGCCACCATCGTCATGCTGGGCGCGGCCTGGACCGCGACCGCCCGGGACGACGAGGTGAGCGAGATGCAGACCGACCCGGGGGAGCTCGGCATGCGCATGACGCCGCTCGCCGAGCGGGTCGAGGCCGAGGTGATGGTGCCGGAGAAGGTCGCCAAGCGCGGCGTCAGCGTCGGCCTGGGTGCCGGGTACGCCGTCGGCGGTGCCACTGGCCTCGGCCTGGGTGCGCTCATCGGCCGCCTGCTCGCCGCCCGGGCTCGCCGCCGCCGCTGACCCGCCCGGAACCTCGGGCCTGCATCCTCTGGTCGCCCGGCGTCGCGACGTGCCGTGTCTGGCCGTGCCGCTCCTGGGAGCCAGAGAAGGCAGGCCGCCACGCTCGTTGCGGCCACGTCATGCAGACGGCTGCCCTCGCTTCGCTCAGCCAGCCGCGGTTTCGACGCCGATCACCCTCGCAAGCTCGGCTGATCCTTGCTCAACCTCCGTGTGCCGGTGCTTCAGTCAGTGCTCGGGGAGCTCCGCGGCGACCGGTTCCGGCTGGCCGATCTCGGACAGCAGTGCGCCGTACCAGTCCTGGGTGATGTCGAAGGCCTTGCCGCCCTTGATGCGGTCGAAGGCGATGGCCTTGAGGGTGTCGCCGTCCTCCTCGTCGTGGCCGATGACGCCGGGCTCACCGCGCAGGGCGCAGTCGACGGCCAGGTCGGTCATCGAGCGGATCAGGTCGAGATCGGTCTGGTTCGCCGCGGCCGAGCGGGCGTAGTAGCCCGATTTCTGCACCAGCGTCTTCTCCGCGCCGAGCTTGGCGGCGAACTGCTCGCCGAACCAGGCGCCGGGGTTCACCTTGTCGAGGCGTACGTGCCCGAACGCGTCGCGGGGGACGTCCTGGCCCGCGGCCTCCATCTGGGCGACGATCGAGGTCACGCCGGCGCCCTCGGAGAGAAAGATCGTCACGCAGCCGATCTCGTCCATGACGGCCTTCAGGCGAGCGGCCTCGGCCTCGATGTCGATGACCGCCTCGGGCACGAACACCGCGTGGATGTCCCACGCGCGCCGGTCCAGGCCGATCCCGGGCAGCCATTGCTGCTCGCCGACCCACTCGTGGTACTTGCGGGCGGTCGCGGCGGTCAGCCACCCGCAGTTGCGGCCCATCACCTCGTGCACGATCAGCATGCGCGCGTTGGCGTTGTGCTCGGCCACCACGTTCTGGCTGAACCGGGAGCCCATCTCGGCCGCCGTGTCGGCGCCCAGCGACTGCCGGATCGGCACCACGTCGTTGTCGATGGTCTTGGGCAGACCGACGACGGTCAGGTCGTAGTCGTGCTCCTTGAGGTACGCGGCGAGGTCGGCCGCCGTGGTGTTGGTGTCGTCGCCGCCGATGGTGTGCAGCACGTCGACGCCGTCGGCCACGAGCCGGTCGGCCGCCACCTTGAGCGGGTTGTCACCCTCGGTCACCAGGCCGCGCTTGACCAGGTCGGCCGCGTTGGTGAGCTTCACGCGGGAGTTGCCGAGCGGCGAGCCGCCGTAGCGGTGCAGCAGACCGGCGTTGGCCCGGACCTCGTCGTCGACGACCAGCAGGTCGCCCGACAGCAGCCCCTGGTAGCCGTGGCGGTAGGCGATGATCTCGACCTCCGGCGCGACGGCGGTGTAGCGCTCGATGAGGCCGCCGACGGCGGACGACAGGCAGGGGGCGAAACCGCCGGCGGTGAGCAGGGCGACCTTCGAGACCATGAACAAACTCCTCGTACGCAGGGACGCCTCAGCCTATCGGCGCCACTGGCCCGAGAACCTGTGGACAACTCCCCGGACAGGACGCGGCTGCGCCAGGATGGGGACGTCCAGGAGAGGAGAGCGCGATGACGAGCTCTGGCCCCCGCAGCGACCGCGGCCAGTCGGTGACGGCGTTCGTCGCGGTCGTCATGGTCGCGCTGCTGGCCGTCGCCGGGCTGGTCGTCGACGGCGGGCGGCGGGCCGCGGCGACC
>CAKZHP010000012.1 GCA_936924635.1 uncultured Propionibacteriaceae bacterium | reverse complement strand
CCCGCCAGCCCCGACCTGCTGGCCCAGCGCCGCGCGGCGGGCCTGCCCGACTGCCCGGCGTCCAGCGACCTGCCCGCGGTTACCGGGGGCTTCCCCGATGTCGCGCTGTCGTGCCTGGGCGGTGGCTCGACGGTGCGGCTGGCCGGTCTCCGCGGGCCCATGATCATCAACTACTGGGCCCAGTGGTGCGGCCCCTGCCGCGCCGAGGCGCCGCACCTGGCCGAGTTCTCCCAGATGGCGGGCGGCAAGGTGACGGTGCTGGGCATCGACGCCGCGGACCCACGGCCGGAGCTGGCGATCGAGTTCGCCTCGATGGCCGGCTGGCGGTACGTGCACCTGCAGGACCCTGAGCGGCGCTCCATGGCGCCTGTCGGGCAGTCGCTCCCCGTGACCGTCTTCGTCGACGCCAACGGCGTGATCGTCTACAAGAACATCGGCGCCTTCGGGTCGACCCAGCAGATCCGTGACCGGGTCGCCCAGCACCTCGGGGTCACGGTGTGAGCTGGGTCCACACGATGCGGTCCGGCTTGGAGGCGCCGGAGCTCTCCGCCGCCTTCGAGGAGCGGCGGTTCGGCACCGAGGAGATCGGCACCTCCCGGGAGGCGGCGGTGCTGGTGCTGCTGCTCGGCGAGACCGACCCCGACCTGGTCCTCATCGAGCGCTCCGCCACGATGCGCAAGCACGCCGGCCAGGTCGCCTTCCCCGGCGGAGCGATCGAGCCGGGGGAGTCACCGGTGGAGGCAGCGTTGCGGGAGGCGTACGAGGAGGTGCGCCTCGACCCGTCGCTGGTGACCGTGCTGGGGCAGCTGCCCGCGGCGCGGATCCCGGTCTCCTCGTTCCACGTGCACGCCGTCGTCGGCATGGCGACCGAGGTCACCCTGGAGGCACAGGCGGGGGAGGTGGCGGCGGTGCGCCGGGTAGGGGTACGCACGCTGGCGAGCCCCACGACCCGTACGTCGTGGCGGCACGAGTCGGGGCGCACGGGCCCGGGGTTCGTCGTGGGCGACCTGTACGTGTGGGGCTTCACGGCGTACGTGGTTGACGCCGTGCTGGCTGCCGGTGGCTGGGCCGAGCCGTGGGACGCAGCCCGCTTCACCGAGATCCCCCAGCGGTTCCGCCGCTGATGTCCCCCCTGTAGAGGACCAACCGGGTCTCGTTCTGGATGCTGGTCTCAGCGCAGGTCCGGGAGACGGAAGAATCGGGCCATGACACAGAGCATCGCCGACGCAGCGCGGCAGGCACGGCCCGACGACTGGTGGAAGAGCGCTGTGGTCTACCAGATCTACCCACGCTCGTTCGCCGACGCCACCGGCGACGGCATCGGTGACATCAAGGGCATCCTGGCGCACCTCGACCACCTCGCCCTGCTGGGGGTCGACGTGGTGTGGCTGTCGCCGGTGTTCGAGTCGCCGCAGGACGACAACGGCTACGACATCGCCGACTACCAGGCGATCGACCCGATCTTCGGCTCCCTCGACGACATCGACCTGCTCATCGAGGGGCTGCACGAGCGTGGGATCAAGCTGGTGATGGACCTGGTGGTGAACCACACCTCTGACGAGCACGCCTGGTTCGAGGAGTCTCGCGACCCCGCGTCGGCGAAGCGCGACTGGTACTGGTGGCGGCCGGCCCGGGAGGGGCGTACGGCAGGAGAGCCCGGCGCGGAGCCGACCAACTGGGGCTCGTTCTTCTCCGGCTCGGGGTGGCAGCACGACCCCAAGAGCGACGAGTACTACCTGCACCTCTTCAGCCGCAAGCAGCCCGACCTCAACTGGGAGAACCCCGAGGTGCGGCAGGCCGTGTACGCGATGATGCGCTGGTGGCTCGACCGGGGCATCGACGGCTTCCGGATGGACGTCATCAACCTGATCTCGAAGCCTGAGCTGACCGACGGCCCGGTGGCGCCGGGCATGGACTTCTCGTACGACGCCTCGATGGTCGCCGACGGCGCCCGGATGCACGAGTTCCTGGGCGAGATGAAGGAGCACGTGCTCGCCGGCCGCAACCTGCTCACGGTCGGCGAGATGCCGTTCGTGACGCTGGAGAACGCCGCCGCGTACACCGACCCGGAGCACGGTGAGCTGTCGATGGTGTTCGCGTTCGAGCACGTCGGTCTCGACCACGGGCCGGGGGGCCGCTACGACAAGGGCACCTGGAGCTGGGTGGCGTACAAGGAGAACGTCATCCGGTGGCAGGACGGGATCGGCGAGGGGTGGAACTCGCTCTACCTGGAGAACCACGACCAGATGCGCTCGGTGTCACGGATGGGCGACGACTCGCCGCGGTTCCGGGAGGCGAGCGCCAAGACGCTCGGCTCGATCGTGCACATGCAGCGCGGCACGCCGTACGTCTACCAGGGCCAGGAGCTCGGGATGACGAACTACCCGTTCGAGGCGCTGGGGGACTTCCGCGACATCGAGGCGCTGAACTTCCACGCCGAGGCAGTCCGTCTCGGGATGGACGCCGAGACGCTGCTCCCGAACCTGGCCTGGGGGAGCCGTGACAACAACCGGACGCCCATGCAGTGGACATCCGGCGTCAACGCGGGGTTCTCCGAGACCGGGCCGTGGCTGGCCGTGAACCCGAACCACACCGAGATCAACGCGGCCGACCAGATCGCCGACCCCGACTCGGTGTTCCACCACTACCGGCGGCTGATCCAGCTGCGGCACGACCACGAGGTGCTGCGCACCGGCGGCTTCACGATGCTGCTGCCGGAGCACGAGTCGCTGTTCTGCTGCGTACGCACCTTGGGCGACACGCGCCTGCTGCTGCTGGCGAACGTGTCGAGCGAGCCCGTACGGCTGCCGCCGGACCTGCCCGATCACGGGGCGGGTGAGGTGCTGCTCGCCACCCACGAGATCGATGACGTCGACACCCTTCAGGGGTGGGAGTCGAGGATCGTCGCCCTGTACTGACGCCGCGGCCGCGGCCCCGGTCAGCTGACCGGGGTCGCTCCGTGGCTGCGGGGGTCGTGGGTGGTGGTCGTCGCGGCGGCCGCAGTCGGCACCGGAGCCGTACGAGGCGTGGTCGGCGCCGGCGTGGAGGTCGGCTCGATCGCCTCGTGCTTGCTGGCCTCGATCTCGGCGTCGACCAGGTGCTGCCCGCGCTCGATGCCGCTCTTGACCTCGCCGACGGCGCGCTTGGCGACGTCGGGGGTCTCGACGGGCTTCTTGACGTCGTCGATCTTGCCCTTGCCGACGAAGCCCAGGACAGCAGCGATCAGCAGCAGGACCAGCGCCATGGCCACCAGGCCGAGCGCTGCCGAGCCGAAGGGCCCCAGCCAGAGGTGGAAGAGGGCGGCGAAGCCTGCCGCGCCCGCCAGGAAGAGCAGCGAGACGGCGTTGATGGCGAGGTAGCCGGCAGCGCCGAACATGCCGCCCATGATCCCGGCGGCCTTGGCGCGGGGCTTGACCTCCGCCATGCCCAGAGCCACGAAGTTCTTGCCCATGCCGATGACGTCGGTCTTGACGGAGTCGATCAGCGCCTTGGGGTCGGGCCTGTCGGTCATGTGGTGCTCCTCCTCGTAGGACGTCTCGGAGCCTACTGCCTGGTCGCCCCCGGGTGCGCTATGCGGGGGGAGCCCCGAGGCGGATGTGCAGGGCGTCGTCGAGCGGCTGGATCGGCGAGGAGAACTCGCTGTGGTCGACCATCGCGCGCCAGCAGCCCAGGCGGTAGGGCAGCAGCAGCGGCTCGGGCGGGCGCGCCGAGCTGTCGTACACCCCGCCCACCTCGTCACCGAGCGCGTCGAGATCCTCAGCCGACAGCCGCTCGGCACCGGTGGCGCGGCGCGCCATGTCGACGAGCTGCTGACGTGTCGAGGGCACCCAGAGGCGATGGGAGTGCTCCTCCAGGTCGGGGAAGTACGCCGACGTGCGGAGCGCGTCGAGGGAGGCGTCGCCGTAGTCACCGGTCATGGCGTCGGGGAGGCGGTGGCGGACCACGGCGGTGAGGCGCTTCACCCACGGGACTGAGTCATCACGGGTGAGGTAGATGACGCAGAGCCGGCCGTGCGGGGCGAGCACCCGGGCGAACTCGGTGAGGGCCAGACCGGGGGCGAATGTGTGCAGGTTCTGCGGGCAGACGATCCGGTCGAAGGTGCCGGACGCCAGAGGGAGCGACTCTCCCTGCGCGACCACGCCCCCGAGGTCGGGGCGACGCTCGACCAGGCGGGACAGCCCGTCGGCGGAGCGGTCGAGGACCAGCACGCCGTGGCCGGCGTCGCGGATGGCGGTGGCGTACGGACCGGAGGCGCCGAGCACCAGGACGCGTGACGGCTCGTCGCCGACGAGCCAGCTCACCGCCGAGTCGGGGAAGAAGGGGCGCGATGCCATGGTGCGCAGCCTATGCGTCGAGAGGCGGACCCACGGGTGAGGGCCGACGGTGAGTTTGTCCACAGGCGCCGGTGCTCACAAGGGCTGTCCACAGGCTGTACGGGGTCGTGGCAGATCGTGGTGGGGCGGCCCATGGTCGGCTGCGTGAGTGGTGAACGGAGCGCAACGCTGATCAGTGGTGACGACGAGCTGGTCGCGGCCGTGATGGCGATCGCCGCGGCGACGGGCCGGGATGTCGGCGCCGTCGGGCTCGACGGGGCGCTGCAGGCCTGGCGGTCCGACGTGGTGCTGGTCGGGGCGGACGTGGCGTCGTCCGTCGCGGGGCTCACGATGCCCCGACGCGGTCAGGTCTTCGTGGTCGGGCTGCGGTCGGGTGAGGGCCTGGTCGCCGTGTCCGGACCGCTCGCCGCACCGGTCATCGTGCTGCCCGGAGGTGGGCGCTGGCTGTCGGAGGTACTGGGGCGCGGAGACGGTGACACGGTCGCGGTGCGGGTCGCCGTGGTGGGGGGAGCCGGCGGGGTCGGGACGTCGACCTTGGCGGCTGGGCTGGCGTGCGCGGTCGCCGCAGGTGGGGGTCGGGCTGCGCTGGTGGACCTCGACGCCACCGGTGGGGGGTGCGACCTGCTGCTGGGTGCCGAACGCCTGCCGGGGTGGCGCTGGGACAGGCTGCGATCTGCCCGGGGGCAGATCAGCGACATCACCGGGCAGGTGCCGGAGGCCGATGGGGTGACGGTGGTGTCCATGGCGCGCACGGGTGAGACCAGCGCCGGCCGGGACGCGGTGGCCGCGGTGGTCGACTCCCTGTCGCGCACGCACCGCCTGGTGGTGCTCGACGTGGGCCGGTCGCTCGACGCCGGGGGGCGGGAGGCCCTGCGCGGTGCCGATCACACGGTGCTGGTGTCACCCGGGGATGTACGGGGCGTCGCGGCGAGCCGGGCGACGGCCGCGGCAGGGGATGTACGGGCGATGGGGGTGGTTGTGCGCCGTCGGCCGCGGGCTGCGGTCGCCCCTGACGACGTGGCCGCGGCCCTGGGGCTGCCGCTCCTGGGTGTGCTTCCCGACGACTCTTCCCTGCCGCAGGCGGCTGAGCGCGGTGTGCCACCGCTCCGTGCGGCGCGGCGGTCCTGGCGGCGGGGGTGCCTGGCGATCCTCGGGCACGTGCTCGCTGGTCCCGCCACCGAGGTGCGTCCGCTCGCGAGGGCAGCGCGATGACGCTCGAGACCAGGATCGGGGGCGGGGGACGGCCGGGGCCGCGGGCGCTCACGGCCGCGCTAGCGCCGGCCGAGCTGGAGGCCGTCCGGGCGCGCGTGGCCACGCTGGGGCGACAGCCTGACGCGACCGATATCGCCGACGCGTTGCGCTGGTGCGGTCACGTGGTCAGTGACGCGTCGGTGCTGTCGGTGGCCGAGACCCTGCGTCGCGACTCCGTGGGTGCCGGCCCCCTCGACCCGCTGCTCCAGACGCCCGGGGTGACCGACGTGCTCGTGAACGGGCCGGACGAGGTGTACGTCGACGCCGGGCGGGGGCTGGAGCGGAGCAGCGTCCGGTTCGCCTCGGAGGAGCAGGTACGGCGTCTCGCAGTCAGGCTGGCGGCGTCGGTGGGGCGTCGGCTGGACGACGGGTCACCGTACGTCGACGCGCGGTTGCCCGACGGCGTCCGGGTCCATGCGGTGCTGGGGGTGCTGGCCGACAAGGGCACCTGCCTGTCGCTCCGCGTGCCCAACCGGCGCCGGCTGACCCTTGACGACTGGGTGGCGTCGCGATCGGTTCACCCGCGGCTCGCGGCGGTGCTGGCCGGGATGGTGGAGCGGCGGGTGGCGTACCTGGTCTCGGGCGGGACCGGCACCGGCAAGACGACGCTGCTGTCGTCGTTGCTGGCCCTGGTGCCTCCCACGGAGCGGCTGCTGGTGGTGGAGGACTCGCGCGAGCTCGACCCTGACCATCCGCACGTGCTGCGGCTGGAGGGCAGACCGCCCAATGCCGAGGGTGCCGGGGCGGTGACGCTCACCCATCTGGTTCGGCAGGCGCTGCGGATGCGGCCGGACCGGATCGTCCTGGGCGAGGTGCGGGGGGCGGAGCTGGTCGACATGCTGCAGGCGCTGAACACCGGCCACGAGGGCGGCTGCGGAACCGTGCACGCCAACTCGGCCGCCTCCGTGCCTGCGCGGCTGGAGGCGCTCGCGGCGCTCGGAGGGCTCGACCGCGCCGCGGCGCACGCGCAGATCGGGGCGGCGCTGCAGGCAGTGGTGCACGTGACTCGTGGCCGCGACGGTCGTCGCCAGGTGGCTGAGGTGAGACTGCTGGAGCGGGGTGAGGACGGCCTGGTGCAGACTGTCCCGGGCCTGACCGTTCACGACGGGGAGCTGACCTGTGGAGCCGGGGCCGAGGCGTTGGAGGCGGCTGCCGGGGTCGGGCTGTGACCGTCCTGGCGGCGTTGCTGACTGGTCTCGCCGTCTGGGTGCTGGTGCCGACAGCCGGGCGCCGCGCTGTGCGGGCTCGGCTGGCGGTGGACCCTGTCGTCGCGTCAGCACCTCGCCGGCGCCGCAGGCTGGTCTGGGTCGCGCCCGGCATGGCCGCTGTCACTGCGGGTCTGGTGCTGGGAGGCCCCCGGGGCGCGTGCTTGGCGGCTGCTGCTGTGAGTGTCGTGCTGACGGCGGTCTTGGTGCTGGCGCAGCGGCGAAGGCACCGGGCGGCGAAGAAGGGCCTGGGCGAGGTGGCGAGGGCGTGTGGGGTGCTGGGTTCGCTGATCACCATCGGGCACGTGCCGACAGAAGCCCTCCGGCTGGCGGCCGCTGACTGCCCAGTGCTGCTGCCTGTCGTCCACAGTCAGGCCGTCGGGGGAGATGTGGTGGCGGCGCTGAGGACTGCCGCGGGCAGGCCGGGTCAGGGCGGCCTCCGCAGGCTTGCACAGGCGTGGGAGGTCACGTCGGTGACGGGCGCGCCGATCGCACCGTCGCTGGCGCTCGTGGCCGAGTCGTTGCGCGGAGAGCGAGACCTGGCCCAGGTGGTGTCGGGTGAGCTGGCGTCTCCACGTGCCACGACGAGCGTGCTGGTGTGTCTGCCCGTGGCGGGCATCGCGCTGGGCGAGGCGTTGGGAGCGCAGCCTCTGGTGTGGCTGACCACGGGGATCGCGGGCCCGGTATGCCTGCTGCTGGGGGCGTTGCTCGCCTGCCTCGGCGTCATCGTGACAGAACGCATGGTGCAGTCGGTGGAGCGTGCGCAGGCAGGGGCCGACGCATGAACGCTGGACTGGTCGCGGCACTCGTGGCCCTGGCGGTCTACACGTGGGTGGATGCGCCGAGCCTGGCCCGGGTGCGCGCGGTGCCCGTCCCCTGGGCGGGGCCAGCCTGGCTGTCCGCGCGCCCCGACGCGCCGCCGTCGCGGCAGCGTGCCCAGATCGGGGTCCTGCTGGGAGCCGGGACTGCTTTGCTGGTCTCACGTCCGGTGTGGCTGGCGGCTCTGGCCGGGCTGGGAGTGGCGTCCGTGGTGTACCTGGTTCTCGGGCGGCTCGAACCGCGACGGCTGGTCCAGCAGCGGGACCGGGCACGGGCCGACCTGCCGACGGCACTGGACCTGCTGGACGGGTGCGTGGCCGCCGGTCTGCCGCTGCGATCCGCGGTGGCCGCTGTCGGCGCCGCGACCGGCGGGCCGCTGGCCGAGCTGCTGGAGAGGGTGACGGCGCACACGTCGGTGGGATTCAGCGACGCCCAGGCCTGGCAGGCGCTCAGTGACGACCCCGTGCTGGGCGCTCTCGCCAAAGACCTGGCCCGGGGGTGCGACTCGGGCACCGCCCTGCGGCCCGTTCTGCAGCAGCACGCCGCCGAGGCTCGCTCTGCTGCGGCAGCAGACGTGCAGGCGCGGGCTCGGGCACTCGGCGTACGGACGATCATCCCCGTGTCCGCGTGCTTCCTGCCCGCGTTCCTGCTCGTGGGAGTCGTCCCGATCCTGGCCGGGCTGGTCGAGCTGTTCCTGCGGTGACCACGGGCACTGCCCGGCCCGCTGACCTGTGTCCGCCCGCCGGTAGGGCCGCGGCGTGGCCACGCACACGTATGCCGCCGCGCTGCGGTGGGCCGGCCGTACCGACGACTACGAGACGTACGACCGGCACAGTCCGTCATGGTCGGCGACACGCCCTTCCCGATCAGCGCGGATGCCGCCTTCCGCGGTGACCGGGCCCTGTCGAACCCGGCGAGCCTCCTCGTCGCCGCTGCCAGCTCCTGCCAGCTCTCCTTCCTCGCCGTGGCTGCCAGCTCCGGCGTGACGGTGCTGAAGTATGCCGACGACGCCGTCGGGGAGATGCCGGAGGACGACCTCAAGATGCGCGTCACCCGCATCACGGTGCGCCCACGCGTGCGCGTCGCCTCCGGCACCGACCCCGGGAAGGTCGGGTCGTGAGGGAGCTAGGGTCGCGGGAGAGGGCAGCTTCTCCATGCCTCCTCTGGAGTGGAGGGGCGAGCCTGGTGACCGGCGGCCGGCCATGGCAGCCGTCCAGTGCGCCAGCGCCCCCTGGATGATCCGCACCGACCTGTACGAGACGCTTGACGACTCGGTGAAGGCGCTCTTCGCCTACTGCGAGACCGACCTGGACGGCGACCGTGTGGGGGTCATCACCCCGGTCGCCGTGCTCGGGGCGGACAGCCTGGACCTGGAACGGTCCGCAGCTGTGTCTCGGGAGGGTACGGACGGCGTGGCAGTCCGCTCCATCGAGTTCAAGGACGACGTGGACGTGCCCGACGTGCTCTGCATCACGGGGATCAGCCGGAGCCACATCTTCGTGACGGAGGCGGGGAAGGCCATGCTCTCCGACGTCGTCAAGAAGGCGAACTTCGCGCTCAAGCCGGTGGGCGGGTAGCCCGCGGCGCCCGCGCGTCTCCCCTCTCAGGTCGGCCGCGGACCTGACCCCACGCCGAGGTGATGCCGAACCACAGCGGTTGACGGTAGAGCCTGCCACACCTCCATCCGTCGTGTCGTAGCTGTGGGGCCGACTGCCGCGTTGCCTGCTGCGCGCGCCCTCTCGACGGCCCACAGCTGAGAACGACACCGACCGTTGTCCACAGGATCGCGGCCGTCATGGTGGGTTCCGGTGAGCGTGCCCATGGTCGGAGGTGTCCGCAGCCATCGGGGTTGCGAGAACCGGAAGGAAGATCCCATGGCCCCCACGTCCACCCTCGTCGCCCGCCGCCGCTCCCGCCTGGCGGAGCGCGGGGCCGTCTCGGCCGAGTACGCGCTCGTCACCGCCGCCGTGATCGGCTTCGGCGGCATCCTCTTCGCGGTCCTCACCGATCCGCAGGTCCAGCAGGCCCTCATGGAGCTGCTCCTGCGCATCCTGGCGGTCGTCGGCAAGCACATCTGAGCCTGAGCTGCCTCGGCCGGCGGCCGGTCAGGCCGCCGGCCGACCCACCCGTCCCCCCCACAAGGAGGTTCTGATGGCTTGTTCGTCCAGCACCATCGGAGGTCGTCGAGGAGAACGTGGGGCGGTCACCGTCGAGTACGCCCTGCTGGTCTCCGCAGTCGTTGCGTTCGTCAGCCTGGTGATCGCGCTCGTTCTGCGCCCGGAGCCGATCAGCGCGATGATGCGCCTCGCCCTGTCGATCTTCCAGCACATCATGGCGGTCCTTGCGCGATGAACGCCCAGGGTCGTTTGCCATCCGTCACCGCGCGGTCTCACCGGCTCGCGCGATCAGACAGAGGCGCCGTCACGGTGGAAGCAGCCTTCGCCTCCCTCGGCGTTGCGATGCTGGTGGCTCTCGTGGTCTCGCTGGGTGCCGCACTGCTGGTCCAGATCCGCTGCACCGACAGCGCCTCCGCCATCGCGCGACAGGCGGCCCGGGGCGACACCGCTGCCGTCGAGCAGCTCACCGCCGCCGTCCCCGCTGGGGCAGTGGTGAGCACGCAGGACGATGCGACGTCCGTGACCGTCGTCGTCACCGCGCCGTTCCCCCTGGTGAGTGACCGAGCCGGGGTGCCCGAGATCACGGGACGCGCCATGGCTGTGAAGGAGCCGGGTCGTGTGCGGTGAGCGCGTCCGCCCCAGGTCAGACCGGGGTTCGGGGACCGGCCTCCTGGCTGTGGTGGCGATCGCCCTGTCCGTCGCGGCGGTGCTCGTCTGCCTGGTCGGGGGCTACGTGGCTGCCGTCCACCGGGCGAGGGCTGCCGCAGATCTCTCCGCTCTTTCCGGCGCCACGGCCTTCCTCGGCGGTCGCGACGCCTGTCAGGCGGCGGCTGTCTCGGCGCAGAGCAACGACGCGACGGTCACCTCGTGCCGCCTCGAGGGGACAGCGGGATCGTTCGTGTTGACCGTCGAGTGCGAGGTGGTGATCGGATGGCGCGTGCCCGGCCTGCCGGGCGGAGTCACCGGGGCCGCCAAGGCAGGCAACGCTGTGTGACGCGTCGATCCGGGTACGGCTGAGGCGCAACTGCTCCGGCATTCAGGCTGGCCCGGAGAGAGGGGGTGAGGTCCGGGTCGGACCCAACCGGTAACCCCGTCGTTGGCGTGACCTGCTGCTCGGCTTGGACGTGAAACACGGGCTGTCCCACGCTCCGACGGCAGCGGCGGTGCTCAGCGCTCGACGGGAATCGGTGCGTTGCGGCCGAGGTCGCTCGCCGCGACCGGGGTCGGTCAGCCGGCCAGGGCCCGGAGCAGGTCCGCACCAGCCGTCTTGTCGACGGCGTCGTTGCCGGTGGCGCAGGAGGGGGAGATGCAGCACCGCGGGCAGCCAGCGCTGCAGCCGCAGGACTCGAGGCGGGACAGGGCGGCATCGACCCAGGCCTCGGCGTGGACGTACCCGGCGGCGGCGAACCCGGCACCGCCCGGATAGGCGTCGTGCACGAACACCGTCAGTCCTCCGGTGTCGGGGTGGGCAGCGAAGGAGGCGGCGCTGACGTCCGTACGGTCGTTGCGGGCGAAGGTCGGCAGCAACCCGTGGAGGGCGTGCTCGACGGCATGGGCACCGCCGGTCCGGGCGAGCTTGCCCATGCCGTCGGTGACCTCGTCGGGGAGCGTGAACCAGGTCGCCAGGGTGCGCAGCGTGCGCGCGGGGAGGTCGAGCTCGCGCCGGTCGATGACGTCACCGGTCCGCTCGTCGCGCACCAGGTACCCGGTCACCTGCGTGGTGATCTCCACCGCGCCGCGGTGCACCTCGCCGCGCCCGACCTGCCGCCGGGTCTGGTCGCTCAGCACCGTGACGCTGGTCGAGCTCAGCGGCTGGGTGACGTACGTGGGTTGCTCGGCGCGTACGAACGCCTCCGCCTGACCCTCGTCGAGCTCCTCGACGACCCAGTGCTCGCCCTGGTGCAGGTACACCGCTCCCTCGTGCACGGTGTGGTGCGCGCGGGCGGCATCGGTCGTGCCGACCACGCGGCCCGTGGCCCGCTCGATGATCTCGATGGGCTGGCCGGCGGTGGACCGCAGGTCGATGGCGTCGACCGCGCGCTGCCGGTGGCACCAGAACCAGCCGGTGGCACGCCGCCGCAGCGTGCCGTGCTCGGTGAGCCGGTGCACCACGGCGTGCAGCGACGGGCCGAACCAGCGCTCGTCGTCGTCGGTGAGCGGCTTCTCCTGTGCTGCGGCCCCCAGATGTGGCCCAAGGACCGACGGGTTCGCCGGGTCGAGCACCGTCGCCTCGACGGGCTCGGCGAAGATCAGCTCGGGGTGGTCGAACAGGTACGCATCCAAGGGGTCGTTGCGGCCGACGAGTACCGTGACTGCGTCGGCACCGCGGCGCCCAGCGCGCCCCGACTGCTGCCGGAACGAGGCCACCGACCCCGGGAAGCCGTTGATGACCACCGCGTCCACGCCTGCGATGTCGACGCCCAGCTCCAGCGCGTTGGTGGTGGCGACGCCCCGTACGGACCCTGCCTGCAGCCCCTGCTCGATCGCACGCCGGTCCCGGGCGAGGTAGCCGCTGCGGTACGCCGCCACCGATCCCGTACGCGCCATCTCGCTCGATCGCTTCGACACCGTCTCCGCCGCCCGTCGGGAGGGGACGAACGCCAGCGTCTGCAGGCCGTCGTCGACCAGGCGAGCCAGCAGCTCGGCCGTCTCGTCCTCCGCGGCCGCCTCCGGCTGCCACAGCAGAGTCGTTCGCTCACCGCGGGGCGACGCGTCCCAGGTCACCGGCGTGATCGCGAGCGCGTCCTCCCCGATCAGGAGGCTCGCCGACTCGGTGGCGTCCGCCGCCGTGGCCGAGACGAACACGAACGCCGGCTCGGCTCCGTACACGGCGCACAGCCGCCGCAGCCGCCGCAGCACCAGCGCCACGTGCGCCCCGAACACCCCGCGGTAGCGGTGGGACTCGTCCACGACCACGTACCGCAACCCCGCCAGGAACGAGCGCCACCGGGCGTGGTTCGGCAGCACCGAGCGGTGGAGCATGTCGGGGTTCGTCAGCACGTACGTCGCGAACTCCCGCGCGTACCGCCGCTCTTCGTCGTCGGAGTCGCCATCGAGGGTGGTGATGCGCCAGTCGTCCGGCCCGATCGCCCGGCTGGCTCGCAGCTGGTCGTGGGCGAGCGCCTTCGTGGGGGCGATGTACAGCGCCGTGTCGCGGCTGCCCGTGAGCAACCGCCGCCGGTCGCTCTGCACCAGCACGGGTCGCTCCCGCAGCAGACCGACGGCCGGGTCCTCCAGCCCGGGCAGCGGGAGCTGGCCTGGTAGTGGCGGCACCAGCTTCAGGCGAGACGCCCGGCGCTTCGCCGGCCGGTTCACCGGCACCTCGGCAACCACGCCAGCAGGGCTCAGGATCGGCAGCAGGTACGACAGCGTCTTGCCGGAGGCCGTACCGGTCGCGACCGCCACGTGCCGCTTCTGCCGCAGGGCCTCGGCCGCCTCCACCTGATGACGCCAGGGCTTCTCGATGCCCAGCCCCGCGAGCCGGGCCACGACGTCACTGGGCACCCATGCCGGCCACTCCGCGGTGATCGCCGCCACGCCAGGGGTGCGCTCGGTGTGCACGACCCTCGGGTCGTCGAGCAGCCAGGCGGGGAGCATGCGTTCACTGTAGGAGGGGGGTCCGACAGTTTCCGTACGCCTCGCGGTCTGCTCGATCGTGGAGGGTGTGCCGCAACGACGCGGCGGCCCGCGCGTACGTGCCACGCTTGGCCCGTGACCGAGCCGCTCCTGACCCCTGCCGAGACCGACGAGCTGCGCGAGGCGTTCGTACGCGCCGACTACACCGTCGACGCCTGCCTCGACGCGATCGGTCCCGCCGGGCAGGCCTCCCTCGGGCGTAACCACACCCTCGCCGCCGATCGCGCGCTGGCCGGCCGCGACGACCCGCTCGCGATGCTCATCCGGCTGTTCGTCCTCCAGCAGCCCGTCCCTCAGGCCGCTGCCCGCGCCGCCCTCCCCGCAGAGGCGCTCCTCCGCGCCGGCATCCTCACCGAGACGCGTGACGCAACCACGGCCACCCTCGACATGCGCCCCTACTCGAGCGACGACAGCTCCCCGGCCTGGATCGCCTCCGACCACGCCGCCACCCTCGACACCGCCCGCGGCGCGCCCACCAACGACCACGTGCTCGGCGTCTCGCCCGCCTCCACCACGCTCGCCGAGATCACGCCTCGCCGCCTCGTCGGCCGCGCCCTCGACCTGGGCACCGGCTGCGGCGTGCAGACCCTCCACCTGGCCCGTCACGCCGATCAGGTCGTCGCGACCGACCTCAACCCCCGCGCGCTCCGCCTGGCCGACCTCACCCTGCGCCTGAGCGGGGTGGACGCCGACCTCCGCGAGGGCTCGCTCTACGACCCCGTACGCGACGACGCCTTCGACCTCATCGTCACCAACCCGCCGTTCGTGATGGCGCCGCCCACCCGCTCGGGCCTGGTCTACCGCGAGGGCACCCACACCGGCGACGGGCTGATGCGCGAGGTCGTCGTGGCGGGCGCTCAGCACCTCGCCCCGAACGGCACCCTCCAGGTGCTCGGCAACTGGGCCCACCTGCGCGGCGAGCCCTGGGACGAGCGGCTCGCCGGTTGGATCGGCGGCACCGGCTGCGACGGTTACGTGGTGCAGCGCGAGGTGCTCGACCCGTACGAGTACGTCGAGATCTGGCTCACCGACGCTGGCCTCGCGGGCACGCCTGAGTACAAGGCCCGGTACGCGGAGTGGCTCGCGTACTTCGACGAGATCGGCGTCGAGGCCATCGGCATGGGCTGGGTCACCGTCCACCGCGCCGGGCGCGAGAAGGCGACCGTACGCGTCGAGGACTGGCCCCACGCCGTGCAGCAGCCCGTCGGCGACACGCTGCTGCGCCATCTGGAGACCTCCACCGGCCTCACCGACCAAGCGATCCTCGCCACCCGTTGGCGTCTCGACCCCGACGCCATCCAGGAGACCCTCGGCCAGCCCGGCGCGGCCGACCCCTCCCACGTGGTGCTGCGCCAAACCACCGGTCTGCGCCGCGGCGTGGAGGTCGACACCGCGCTTGGCGGCATCCTCGGCGCCTGCGACGGCGACCTCCCCTTGGCAGCCATCATCGGCGCGGTGGCCGGCATCCTCGAGGTCGACGAGCCGGCCCTGAGCGCAGAGGTGCTGCCCCGCGTACGCGGTCTCGTGGCCGACCTCTGGCTGACGCCGGCCGACTGAGCCGCACCCCCTGGGGCCGTACGCGAGGACCCCCGCACGGAACTGTCGGAAGCGTGGTCTACAGTGGCGGCGACCTGCCCGGTGGGGGCACAGATCACAAGGAAGGGCGTGGCTCGTGGCACCCGTACGTCGTCTGGTGATCGTCGAGTCGCCGACGAAGGCGACCAAGATCGCCTCGTACCTCGGCGCGGGCTACGTCGTGGAGTCCAGCCGTGGTCACGTCCGCGACCTGCCGCAGTCGGCCACCGAGGTCCCCGAGAAGTTCAAGAAGGAGCCCTGGGCGCGCACCGGCATCGACGTGGACCACGGCTTCGCGCCGATCTACGTGGTGCAGCCCGACAAGAAGGCCACGATCCGCGACCTGAAGAGCAAGCTGTCCGACGCCGACGAGCTCCTGCTGGCCACCGACGGTGACCGCGAGGGCGAGGCCATCGCGTGGCACCTGCTGCAGGAGCTGAAGCCGAAGGTCCCGGCCCGCCGGATGGTGTTCCACGAGATCACCCCCACCGCGATCGCCGACGCGGTCACCAACCTCCGCGACCTCGACACCGACCTGGTCGACGCGCAGGAGACGCGGCGAATCCTCGATCGGCTGTACGGCTACGAGGTCAGCCCGGTGCTGTGGAAGAAGGTCATGCCCCGGCTGTCCGCTGGCCGGGTGCAGTCGGTCGCCACGCGCCTGGTCGTCGACCGGGAGCGGGAGCGGATCGCGTTCACCGCCGCCGGGTACTGGGACATCGACGCCACCCTCGACGCGGGCCCGGAGGCCGAGCCGTCGGCGTTCCCGGCCCGCCTCACCAAGGTCGGCGACACCCGCATCGCGCAGGGCAAGGACTTCACCGCCGAGGGCACGCTGCGCGGGTCGCTGGTCCACCTCGACGAGACCTCCGCCAAGGCCCTGGCCGAGGTGCTGCGGCAGGGCACGTACCAGGTGACCAGCGTCGAGGCGAAGCCGTACACGCGTCGCCCGTACGCGCCCTTCCGCACCACCACGCTCCAGCAGGAGGCCGGCCGCAAGCTCGGGTTCACCGCCGAGCGCACGATGCGGGTGGCGCAGGACCTGTACGAGGGTGGCTGGATCACCTACATGCGAACCGACTCGATCCAGCTCTCCGACTCCGCGATCGCGGCGGCGCGGGCGCAGGTCGAGCAGCTGTACGGGCCGTCGTTCCTGCCCCCCAAGGCGCGCGTCTACACCTCGAAGGTGAAGAACGCCCAGGAGGCCCACGAGGCGATCCGCCCGGCCGGCGAGGTGTTCCGTACGCCCGCGGAGACCGGCCTCGGCGGTGACCAGCGCCGCTTGTACGAGCTGGTGTGGATGCGCACGCTCGCCTCCCAGATGACCGACGCCGTCGGTGAGTCGGTGTCGGTGCAGATCGAGGCGCGGCACGCGGCGACCGACGTGCTCGGCACCAGCGTCGAGCGCTGCCAGCTCACCGCGTCGGGGCGCACGATCACGTTCCCGGGCTTCCTCAAGGCCTACGTGGAGACCACCGATGACCCCGACGAGGCCTCCGACGACTCGCAGGCCCGGCTGCCGCAGCTCGCCTCCGGGGCGTCGCTGAGCGCGCTGGAGGTCATCCCCGCCGGGCACGAGACCCGGCCGCCGTCGCGCTACACCGAGCCGTCGCTGGTGGCCAAGCTGGAGGAGCTCGAGATCGGGCGCCCGTCGACGTACGCGTCGATCCTGCGCACCATCACGAGCCGCGACTACGTGTTCAAGAAGGGGTCGGCTCTGGTGCCGACCTGGCTGGCGTTCGCGGTCACGCGGCTGCTGGAGGAGCACTTCGGCAAGCTCGTGGACTACGCGTTCACCGCCGACATGGAGCAGACGCTCGACGAGATCGCGAAGGGCGACGCGGAGCGCAAGGAGGTGCTGAGCGACTTCTACTTCGGGGGCGAGAGCACCGGCGGCCTGCGCAACCAGGTCACCGACCTCGGCGAGATCGACGCCCGGGCGCTGTCCTCGTTCCCCGTGCGGGGCGCCGACGACATCACGGTGCGCGTGGGGCGCTACGGCACGTACGTGGAGGACGGCGAGGGCAAGCGCGCCAACGTGCCGGACGACCTGCCGCCCGACGAGCTCACCGCCGACTACGCGCGCGACCTGCTGAGCCGCCCCGCCGGTGAGGAGCGGGAGATCGGCACCGCCCCGGATACGGGTCTGCCGGTGGTGGCGAAGAGCGGCCGCTACGGCCCGTACGTCACCGAGGTGCTCCCCGAGGACGCCCCGAAGGGCGCCAAGCCGCGTACGGGGTCGCTGTTCGCGTCCATGGACCTGGCGAGCATCTCGCTCGACGACGCCATGCGGCTGATGAGCCTGCCGCGGGTAGTGGGCACCGACGCCGAGGGCGTGGAGATCACCGCTCAGAACGGCCGCTACGGCCCGTACCTCAAGAAGGGCACCGACTCCCGCTCGCTGGCCAGCGAGGAGCAGATCTTCGACATCACGCTCGACGAGGCGCTCGCGATCTACGCCCAGCCCAAGCAGCGTGGTCGTGCGGCCGCCGCTCCGCCGCTGAAGGAGCTCGGCACCGACCCGGTCTCCGGCAAGCCGGTGGTGGTGAAGGAGGGTCGCTTCGGGCCGTACGTCACCGACGGCGAGACCAACGCCACCCTGCGCAAGGACGACCCGGCCGAGACCCTGACGCCGGAGCGCGCGTACGAGCTGATCGCCGAGAAACGCGCGAAGGGCCCGGCGCCGAAGAAGACCACCAAGCGCGCGCCGGCCAAGAAGACGACCACCAAGGCCACCACCGAGAAGAAGACGGCCACCAAGGCGACGACGGCGAAGAAGACCCCGGCGCCGAAGGCCCAGGGCTAGGAGTTCTGCCGGCGGCGCAGCCGGGTGACGACGAACCACACCAGCGCCGCCGCTGCGATGGCGAGGATCACCATCTGATAGCGGCTGATCCACGGCTCGACCTCGTGCCAGCGGTCGCCGAGGGCGTATCCGGCGCCGACGAGCAGGCTGTTCTGATCCCCCACGGGGAGGGTCACCCTCCTTCGACGGGCAGCAGCCCCTCGACGCGTGCCCGGATGGCGGCCTCGATGCCGTCGCGGTCGTCGCGTCCGTCGAGCACCAGGTAGCGCTCGGGCGCCGCGGCGGCGAGGGCCAGGAAGTGCTCGCGTACGCGCTGGTGGAACGCGGCCCCCGCGGCCTCGACACGGTCGAGGTCGGTCTTCTCGCCGACGCCCTCGGCCACGGCCACGTCGAGCAGCACCGTGAGGTCGGGGGAGAGCCCGCCCGTGGCCCAGACGGCCAGCCGGTGCACCTCCCCGGAGTCCCGCACCCGCCCGGCTCCCTGGTAGGCGACCATCGAGTCGACGTACCGGTCGCACACCACCACCGCCCCGCGCTCCAGGGCGGGCCGGACCACCTCGGCGACGTGCTGGGCCTTGTCGGCGGCGTACAGGAGTGCCTCGGCCCGCGGCGCGATGTCACCGGAGGCCGGGTCGAGCACCAGGCGGCGGATGCTCTGCCCGACGCCGGTGTCGCCCGGCTCGAACGTCACCACCACGTCATGGCCGGCGTCACGCAGCCACGCCGCCAGCCTGCTCAGCTGTGTGGTCTTGCCCGCGCCGTCGCCGCCCTCGAGCACGACGAAGAGTCCCCGTTGGTTCACACCGAGAATCTAGGGCGTCCGGCCACGCGCGTACGCCCAGCCCCCACCTGACAAGCGTTCTGCGCATCCAGAACGGAAATTTCGCTTCTGTCTGGACAGAACAGTTGTTCAATCGGCGGCGGGGGCGCCACTCGGGGCGCTGGTCGGGCTGCGTGGCGGCCGTGCCCGCCTCCCGGCGCACCTGCTCCTTGAGGGCGTGGGCCTGCTCGTAGATGTCGGGGCGGAAGTGCTTCACCCACGCGCCGAGGCGACCGAGGTCCCACTGGGCGTCGGCGATGGCGAGGTCGATGCCGACCAGGGGTGCCCCGGTCTGCTCGTCCACACCGAAGTGACCACGCTCCAGGTTCTGGGCGTACGCCTTCTGGGCCAGCCCGGGAGCGTTGGGGTCGACGTCGATGCGGCCGCGACCGACGATGCCGATGGGAGCCAGGAGGGCCGAGGCGGCGGAGCTCAGACCGCCCGCGACCGCTTGTGCGGTGATGTTGCGGGTGTTCGCCTCGTACCCCTTCATCGCCCGCACCGGCTCGGCCCGCAGCAGGTCCTGCCAGGCCAGGAACCGCGTGGCGTGAGCCTCAACGCATGGTGAGGCCGAGGTCGTCGGCGAGGACGTACGTCTGGGCCAGCCCGCTCTCGAGCTGCCGCTTGCGGAACCAGATCAGCGCACCCAGGAACACCACAGCGATGAGCAGGGCGATCCAGCTCGCGCCCGCCACGTGAAAGGCGTGGAGGGCCGCTGCCGCCATGAACCAGAACAGTGCGGCGGCGACGACCGCCAGGCACCCGGTGGCCATCAGCGTGGTCCGCACCACACGGTTCGGGTCGACCACCTCGAAGCGCTCCTGCTGCGTAAAGTCCTGCGTCATCGTTCCTCCTCTGGGCCCGCGATCCCGGTCGGCAGCCTTGTACGTCATGGGTCGACCGCCACGGCTCGGCTGCACCACCGGGGTGCGCTGGAGGCTCGGTCGCCAGGGAGCGGCCGTGCCCGAGCAGACGCGATGTCACACCACAGGCTCCTCAGCCGTCTGGTGGGCATGACTTCACTGATCGTGATCGGAGGCGGCTACGCCGGTCTCCTGGCCGCCAACCGCGCCGCCGCGCAGCACCTCGACGTGACCCTCGTCAGCGACCGCGAGGTGCTGGTCGACCGCATCCGCCTCCACGAGGTGATCGCCGGGTCGCGCGAGCCCGGCACGGCTACCCGCCGCCTCAGCGAGTCGGTCCACGGCCCTCGTCTGGTGCTGGCCCGGGCGGTCCGGGTCGCGGACGGCCCCGAACAGGCCAGCGTGACCCTCGACGACGGGGGCACCCTCACCGCTGACCACGTGGTGCTGGCGACTGGCAGCGGCCACGGCGTAGGTGGCTGGGAGTGGGCGTTGCGGCACCGCGAGGCCGTACGCGCCCTCCCCGGCGGTGCCACGGTCTGTGTGCTCGGGGGCGGCTTCACCGGGATCGAGACCGCCGCCGAGGTCGCCGAGGCACGACCGGACCTTCACGTCACGCTGGCCGACCCGGTGCCCGTGGGCTCGGCCTTCTCCGCGCCGGGTCGTACCCGGCTCCTCACCTCCTTGGCCCGCCTGGGCGTGGCCGTCTCCTCGACCCCCGTCGACGCGGACCACGTCATCGAGTGCACCGGCTTCACCCCCGACTCGTTGGCCGTCACGAGCGGCCTGCCCACCACGCCCGCGGGTTTCGTCGAGGTCGACGAGCACCTCCGTGTACGCGGCGCACGGCACCTCTGGGCGTGCGGTGACGCCGCCCGCGTCGTGGGTCAGCCGCACCTGCGCATGTCGTGCGCCGGGGGCGTGCCGATGGCGGCGCACCTGGCGGACACGCTCGGGCGCCTGCACCGGGGTCAGCCGGCGCGGCCGGTCAGCGTCGGGTACGCCGGCTGGTGCCTGAGCCTCGGCCGGCACGACGGGCTCATCCAGTGGGTCGACCGCGACGACTCCCCGACAGGCCGCGTCACCGCGGGCCGTCTGGGTGCCGTGCTCAAGGAGCTGGTCTGCCGGTTCGCGGTGCTGTCGCCGATACGGTGGGCGCGCATCTACCGAGGGCTGGAGGGTCCGCGTGGCTGACGACGCCGCCTACCTGGAGCACCGGGGGCTCGTGGTGCGGATCGCGTACGACATCACCGGCTCCTGGGCCGACGCCGAGGACGTGGCGCAGCAGACGTACGTGCGCTGGCGCGGCGTCACGACCGAGGTCGAGCACCCACGGGCGTACCTGGCGCGCATCGCCACCAACCTCGCCCTCGACGCCGTGGCAAGACGCGACACGGTCGGCTACCCCGGCACCTTCCTCCCGGAGCCGGTCGCCACGGGCCCGGGCTCCGACGAGTCGCTCGCGGTCGCCGCCGAGGTGGAGGTGGCGCTGATGGTCGTGCTGGGGACGCTGAGCCCCCTGGAGCGGGCCGCCTTCCTGCTGCACGACGTGTTCGGGTTCAGCCATGCCGAGGTCGCCGAGATGCTGGGCCGGCAGCCGGCGGCGGTACGCCAGCTCGCCGCCCGCTCGCGCAACCACGTCGAGGCCCGTCGCCCGGACCCGGCCCCGGTCGACGAGGCCGACCTGCGGGTGCTCACAGGCCGGTTCCTGTACGCGGCGCGGCAGGGAGACGTGGCGGAGCTCGCCTCCTACCTCACCGCCGACGCCGTCTTCATCGGTGACGGTGGCGGCAAGCGGACCACGGCGCTGCGGCCGGTCCGAGGGGCCGAGAAGGTGGCCAGGTTGCTCGTCGCCCTGGCGACGAACCTCACCCCCCAGACCCGGATCGAGATGGTCGAGGCCAACCACCGCCCGGCCCTGGCGATCTACCTCGACGAGGAGCTCGACCAGGTGCTCTGGCTGGTGCTCCGTGATGGACGCATCGACCAGCTTCTGGCCGTGCGCAACCCCGACAAGTTGCGCACGATCCTGGCCTGAGAAAGGCCATGGGCGGCAGCTCGAGTACGTCGACCCTCCGGGAGCTGGGCCCCCACCATGCGGTGGCCGACCCGGTGCCCTGACCGGCGTGTTCCCGGTCGGCGGTCCGCTGGGAGCCACTGACTGGTTCGAGCCGGTCGCTCGCGCATGCTCAGTCAGCGGGACGGTCGGCGAGCTTCAGCCACACCACCCCGGCGATGATGACGGCGAGCCACAGGGCGCGGATCGGCGTCATCACCTCGTGGAAGAGGACTGGCCCGAGCAGGGCTGCTCCGACGGCGCCGATGCCGGCCCAGACGGCGTACCCGATGCCGACGTCGATCGTCTTCAGTGCGACGCTGAGGCAGAACAGGGTGAGCAGGAAGAAGACCAGGGCGGCCAGCGACCACGGCAGCTCGGTGAAGCCGCGGCTCCCGCCGACCGACAGGGCGTACCCGATCTCGAACGTGCCGGCCAGCAGCAGCACCAACCAGGAGCGAGCGGTCGACGGGCGACCGGTGGTGGAGTCCATGAAGGTTCCTCCCGTGAGTGGACGAGGCCGGGTCAGGCGCCTGCGCCGCTGAGCTGCAGGCCCACGACACCGCCGATGACGAGCGTGATGCCCAGGGCCTTGCGCCAGGTGAGACGTTGGCCGAAGAGCAGCGCGCCCAGGACGACGACACCGACGCCGGCCACCGAGGTCCAGATGGCGTAGCCGACGCCCACGTCGAAGGTCGGCAGGGCGAGGCTGAGCATGTACGTGCCGACAGCCCCCGCGACCAGCGTCACGGCGGCCCAGCCGCGGTGGGCGAACCCGTCGGCCTTGCCGGCGGCGATGGCGACGGTGATCTCGAAGACGACGGCGATGGTGAGGTAGATCCAGTGCACGGTGGCGCTCCTTGTCGGCGGTGAGTCGCCATCGTGGAACCTGACACCGGTGTCAGGTGCAACCATGGGCGCGACGACAGGAGGCCGGGGTGCGGATCGGGGAGCTGGCGGAGGCCAGCGGTGTGAGCGTGCGGTCGCTGCGCTACTACGAGGGCCTGGGACTGATCCGGTCCACGCGCACGAGCGGAGGCTGGCGCGACTTCGACGACGCCATGGTCGAGCGCGTCGTCACCATCCAGCACATGCTGGCCGCGGGGCTGAGCGGGGCCACCATCGGCGAGCTGCTGCCGTGCCTGGACGCGACCCCGGAGGAGCGCACCGGCGAGATGGAGCTCCGTCTCGCCGAGGAGGTGGAGCGTCTGCTGGCCAAGCGCCGAGACATCGACCGCGAGATCGACACCCTGCAGGCGCTGCGGGGGGAGACGGCCATGGTGCAGCCGAGGCGCGACGGCTGAGACGCGATGGGTGCCCAAGACCGGCATGATCGTGCCGGTCGAGCCGTCTACGGGGTCGCGGGGGCGGCGCAAGACGGATTCCGGCACGATGGTGCCGATCTCGCTTGACGACGGCCGAACACAGGGCGCACACTCGACGAAACGGCACGATCGTGCCGGGAGGAGGCGGTCATGGTGGAGCTGGCGGCCGCGTTGCGCTCCCGCCGTCGAGAGCTGGGCCTCACGCAGGCAGAGCTTGCCGACCTGAGCGGGGTCTCGGAACGTTCCGTGCGGGCCCTCGAGGCGGGGAAGGAGACCGCCCGGATCGACACCCTGGTGGCCGTCGCCGAGTCGCTCGGGCTCCGCCTCACCACGGTGCCCCGGCGATGACCGACCCCCGGGCCGTACGCCGGGCGGTCGTGCTGAAGCAGGGCCGGGAAGCAGCGACCCTGACGCGTCACGACGACCACGTCGAGCTCGCCTACCTCGCCGACTACGACGGGCCTGACGTGGCCACCACCCTCCCGAGGGACGCGCCACCGGTCAACGCGCCGGCCGGTGCCGTACCGCCGTTCTTCGCGGGTCTGCTTCCCGAGGGGCGCCGTCTCACCGCCCTGCGGCAGCACGTGAAGACCTCGCTCGACGACGAGCTCAGTCTGCTGCTGGCCGTCGGGTCCAGCACCGTGGGCGACGTCGTCGTCGTGGCCGAGGGCGAGGAGCCCGCACCGGCGCCGCCGCTGGTGGAGGCCGGGGATGTGCGCTTCGCCGACCTCCTGGCCGAGACCGGCATCGTCGACCGGGTCGCGCTGCCCGGCGTGCAGGAGAAGGCGTCCGGGGCGATGATCTCCCTGCCCGTACGGCTCTCGGGCGTGGCAGCGATCATCAAGCTGGACCCTCCCGAGTATCCGGGAGCGGTCGTCATCGAGGACTACTTCCTCCGGCTCGCCCGCCGGCTCCCGCTGCCGGTCGCCCCAGCAGAGCTGATGCACGACGTCGACGGCCGGCCAGGCCTGGTGGTGGAGCGGTTCGACCGCGTACGCGACGGCGACGTCGTTCGCTCACTGGCCGTGGAGGACGCCTGCCAGCTGCTCGGCCGCTACCCCTCCGACAAGTACGCGGTGACGAGCGAGCAGGTGGGCCTCGCGGTGGCAGATGTCTGCGCGGCGCGCCCGGTCGCCGCCCGCGCCTGCCTCACCCAGATGTCGTTCGCGTGGCTGACTGGCAACGGCGACCTGCACGCCAAGAACCTCTCCGTGCTGCAGCAGCCGTCGGGGGAGTGGCGGGTGGCGCCCGTGTATGACATCCCGTCCACCCTGCCCTTCGGCGACCGGACGGCTGCGCTCCGGCTCGACGGCAAGACCGAGGGGCTGACGCGCAAGGCGTTCGAGACGTACGGCGCCGCGCTCGGCCTGCCTCAGCGCGCGGTGCAGCGCGCCCTCCGCGACGTGCTGACCGGGACCGAGCCCATGCTCGACGAGATCGCCGACGGCGCGCTCCGCCTCAACGCCGACGCTACGCGCACCCTGGTGCGGCAGCTCGCGCGCCGCCGGAGTGATCTGGAGGCCTGAGCCTCAGATCGCCTCGATCTCGGGGTACGAGGGCTGCCACATCCGCTCGTACACCTCCTGCACCGGGTCGTCCAGCACGTGCTCGGCCAGCCCCTCGGCGGCGGCCTGCTTCGCCACCGCGATGGCGACGGTGGCCGAGACCAGCCGCAGGTCGCTCATCGCCGGCAGCAGCGCCGCTCCGGGCCGCCACGCGTTGACCAGCCCGGCGAGCGCCTCGGAGGCGGCCAGGATCATGGTCTCGGTGATGCGGCGGGCCCGGGAGACGGCCACGCCCAGCCCGAGTCCGGGGAAGATCAGCGCGTTGTTCGACTGGGCGATGATGTGCCGTACGCCGCCGTGATCGACCGGGCCGAACGGGCTGCCCGTCGCCACCAACGCGGCGCCGTCGGTCCACTCCAGGAGGTCGCCGGGCGTCGCCTCGGCGCGGCTGGTGGGGTTCGAGAGCGGGAAGATGATCGGCCGCGGGCAGCTGCGGTGCATCTCCTC
Source organism: uncultured Propionibacteriaceae bacterium (assembly GCA_936924635.1). Classification (GTDB taxonomy): domain Bacteria; phylum Actinomycetota; class Actinomycetes; order Propionibacteriales; family Propionibacteriaceae; genus Fen-668. The sequence goes on along the minus strand of CAKZHP010000012.1, from coordinate 3,568 downwards.
GACGACTTCGCGGGTGAACGCGCCGCCCCGCGTCGAGGTGCCGATGAGGATGGTCGGCTTCACGTGCCGCACGACGTCGAGCAGACTGATCTTCTCCGGGTCGGCGACGGCCCAGCCGGCCACGTCGTCGCGCGTGCGGGCCCACGGCTTCTGGAAGTCGAGCAGCTCGGGCTGGCCCTCGATGTACAGGCCCTGCACGCCGATCGGCCAGAACCGGTCGTACGCGTCGGCCTCGGTGAGCGTGTGCTGCCGCAGCATCGTGTCGCGGATCAGGCCGCTGATGCCGATGCCGGCCGTGCCGGCGCCGAAGACCACGATCCGGTGCTCGTGCAGCGGCATGCCCGTGACCTCGACACCAGCGAGGATCGCGGCCAGCACCACGGCCGCGGTGCCCTGGATGTCGTCGTTGAAGGTGCAGATCTGGTCGCGGTAGCGGTTGAGCAGCTTGTACGCGTTGCGCGTGCCGAAGTCCTCCCAGTGGACCATCGCGTGGGGCAGCAGCCGTGAGATGGTCGTGATGACGTGGTCGACGAACTCGTGATAGCGCTCCCCGCGCACGCGGCTGTGCTTCTCTCCGAGGTAGAGCTCGTTGGACAGCAGGCCGAGGTTGTCGGTGCCGGTGTCGAGCACGATCGGCATCACGCGACGGGGGTGGATGCCTGCGGCCGCCGTGTAGACGGAGAGCTTGCCGATGGCGATCTGGATGCCGCCGACTCCCTGGTCGCCGATGCCGAGGATGCCCTCGGAGTCGGTGATGACCACGAGGTCGACCTCCTCGCCGTCGATGCCGTAGTTGGCGATGGCCGCCTCGACGTCCTCGGGCCGGTCGATCGACAGGAAGACGCCGCGGGGCCGGTTGTACTCGGTGGAGAACTTCTCGATCGCCTCACCGATGGTGGGGGTGTAGATGATCGGCAGCATCTCCTCGAGGTGGCCGGACAGCAGGTTGTAGAACAGCACCTCGTTGCGGTCGCGCAGGGATGCCAGGCCCAGGTACTTGCCGAGCGGCGTCGTCGTGCGCCGGAACTGCTCGTACACGCGCTTGGTCTGGTTGTCGAGCGTGTTCACCCCGGTCGGGAGGAGGCCGACCAGGCCCAGCTCGTGGCGCTGCTCGTCGGTGAACGCGGTGCCGCGGTTGGTCATGGGGTGCGCCAGCACGGCCCGCCCGCGGGCCCGGATGCGCAGCACACCGGCCCCCTTGGTGGTGTCCTGCTCGTACTCACGCATCGGCCGGTCCTTCGGGGGCTCGACGACCTTCGGCTCGGGGGCCTTGGGCTCCGTGCCCTGCGGCTCGGCGACCTTCGGTTCGGGGGTGCTCTCCGCGTCCATGCCGCAACCTTCGCACCAGACCGGCCGCCCCGACAAGGAAGGGCCGGGAGAGCGGGGGTGCCGGGGCCTCGCCACACCGTCAGCGATGGGTACGGGATCGACGCTGGACGCTCCGCGGACGGCCGAGGTCCAGCCCGGCACGCCCGTCGATCTCTCCAGGGGCCTGACGCCTGGCGGTTCCGGGCTGTCGGTGGCGTACGGCAGTCTTGGGGCCATGTCGGTGTGGGACGACCTGGTCGGGCAGGAGACGGCGGTGGCGGCGCTGTCGCGCGCGGTGGCCGGTGACGCGCACGCGATGACCCATGCCTGGCTGATGACGGGGCCGCCCGGCTCGGGTCGCTCCAACGCCGCCCGCGCCTTCGCGGCCGCGCTGCAGTGCGAGCGGGGTGGCTGCGGCGAGTGCTCCGCGTGCCGTACCTCGCTGAGCGGCGCCCACCCGGACGTGACACTGGTCCGCACCGAGCAGCTGAGCATCGGCGTCGACGAGGTCCGCAACCTGGTGCGGCGGGCAGCGATGAGCCCCACCCTGGGCCGCAAGCAGGTGATCGTGGTGGAGGACGCCGACCGCATCACCGAGCGGGGTGCCGACGCCCTGCTGAAGGCGATCGAGGAGCCGGCGCCGAAAACGGTCTGGTTGCTGTGCGCGCCGACGCCCGACGACGTGGTGGTGACCATCCGCTCGCGCTGCCGTCAGGTGCAGCTGGCCACCCCCACCGCCGACGCCATCGCCAGGCTGCTGGTGACCCGTGACGGCGTCGACCCGGCCATGGCGGGGTTCGCCGCCCGGGTGGCGCAGGGCCACATCGGCCGTGCCAGGGCCCTGGCCCGAGACGAGGGGGCGCGGATCCGGCGCAACGAGGTGCTGGCGCTGCCGCCGGAGCTGATCACCCTCGGCGCCTGCCTCCGTGCCGCCAGCAACATCGTGGCGGCCACCAAGGACGAGGCGCAGGCCATCACCGCCAAGCGCGACGAGGCCGAGATGGCCGAGCTCACCGGGGCCCTGGGGTTCGGCACCAAGGGCGCGCGGCCCAAGAACGCCCAAGCGGCGGTGAAGGAGCTGGAGGAGCAGCAGTCGGCGCGCTTGAAGCGTACGCAGCGCGACGCCCTCGACCGGGTGCTCACCGAGCTCACCGCGTACTACCGCGACGTGCTGACCGTGCAGATGCGCACGGGAGCGCCCCTCATCAACACCGAGTACCAGGCGGCCATCGGCTCGATCGCCCGCCGCACGACCCCCGAGCAGACGATGCAGCGGCTCGACACGATCCTGGCGGCGCGTACGGCGCTGGAGACCAACGTGCCTCCCCAGCTCGCCGTCGAGGCGCTGATGATCGACCTGGCCGAGAAGCTCTAGCGGCCCCGGGATCCCGCCAGTCGCCAAGGCAGGACAGGCCTCCTGCCGATGCGGCCGCGGGGCGCGTACTGCGTTCGAGGACGTTCCCGGTCGATGGGGCACGTGCCGCGGCCTGCATCGGGTCAGCGCGGCCTGGTCGCTTCCTCCAGCAGCTCCAGCACGTGGCGGTAGGGCTGGCCGGTGGCCCGGGTGAGGCCGATCTCGCAGGTGCGGTTCGACGAGGCGTACGCATCGTGCTGACCGGCCCGGACGGCGGCCGCCTCCCGTGCCGTGGCGCTCGCGGTGAGCTCGGGGTGGAGCATGCCGCGGTCGCCCGCGAAGCCGCAGCAGCCCCAGTCGCGAGGCACCTCGACCCGGTCGGCGAACGCCTCGCACACGGCGACCAGGTCGGGCGTGGAGCCGAGCTGAGTCGTGGAGCAGGTGGGATGCACGGCCACGCTGCCGAGGCGCTGGGTCACCGTGAGCCGGGGGAGCAGCACCTCCAGCGCGAACGTGGGGGCGTCGAGGAGGCGGAGCTCCGGGTGCTTCGCACGAGCCATCTCCAGCAGCCCCTCGGTGCACGAGGAGGCGTCGCAGACCACGGGCAGCCGGCCCGCGTCGCTCGCCTCCCACAGGGCCGCGAGCGTCTTGGCGGTCATGGTGTGGTAGCCGGCCCGGTAGCCCTTCGACTTCCAGGGGGTGCCGCAGCACAGCCCGCCTACCTTGGCGGGCACGGTGAGGGTGACACCGGCCCGTACGCAGAGCTCGGCCAGCGCCGCGTCGGCCCCGGTCCCGCCCGCCTCGGGGCCGAACATCGCGTCGATGCAGGCGGGGAAGAACACGCCGGCCACCGGACCGGTGCCGACCTCGCCGCGCGCCCGGGCGCCGCCGCCGGTGGGCAGCCCG
>CAKZHP010000011.1 GCA_936924635.1 uncultured Propionibacteriaceae bacterium | reverse complement strand
GCTCGTGGCCGGCGTCGGCGCGTACGGGTGGTGGCGCGCGAACAAGGCGGTGCCGACCGTGACGCCCGAGGCCTCGACGGCCGCGCCGGTGACGTTCGCCCCGGTGACGATCGCGCCAGAACGGGGGGTCCGCATCGGAGCCGCCGACGCACCCGGCACCGTGACCGTCTACCTCGACTTCCACTGCCCGCACTGCCAGGTCTTCGAGAAGCAGTACGGCCCCACGTTGAACGGGCTGATGGACAGCGGGCGGATCGCCGTCGAGTACTGGCCGCTCGGGTTCCTCAGCCCTGGCAGCAGGTCGGCGTCGAACGCGTTTGCCTGCGCTGCGGAGCGGGACCCCCGGTTCGCGCGCTCCCTGCACGACGCGTTCTTCGTGAGCCAGCAGCCGCAGTGGACCGACGACCAGATCCTCGGCCTGTCGCGCCAGCTGCGCCCCACCCTGCCCGACGGGTACGAGGCGTGCGTCGTCTCGAAGCCGCACCTGGAGTGGGTGACCCGGATCCACGAGGTCGCCAAGGCGGGGCCGGCCTCTCAGGGGACGCCGACGGTGTACGTGAACGGCACCGCCTTCGACCTGACCAAGGGCACGCCCGACTCGCTCGTGGAGGCACTGCGATGACCGAGCTCTTCATCCCCAGCCCGTCCCAGGGGGTCTGGTACCTGGGACCCGTCCCGATCAGGGCGTACGCCCTGTCGATCCTTGCCGGGATCGCGGTGGGATGGTGGCTCACCATGCGCCGCTGGAGGCGGTGCGGCGGCTCGACCGAGACGCTGGAGGGCATCCTCACCTGGGCCGTGCTGGCCGGCATCATCGGCGCCCGTGTCTACCACGTGATCACCGACTACCAGCTGTACGTCGGCCCCGGCCGCCAGTGGTGGCGGATGTTCTACGTCTGGGAGGGGGGCCTCGGCATCTGGGGCGCCGTCGCCGCGGGTGCGCTCGCCGTCTGGTGGCGGTGCCGCAAGACCGGTGTCTCGTTCGCCGCCGTCGCCGACTCCGTCGCCCCCGGGTTGCTGCTCGCGCAGGGGATCGGGCGTCTCGGCAACTGGTGGAACCAGGAGCTGTACGGTCGGCCCACGAGCGTGCCCTGGGCCGTCGAGATCGACACGGCGCACCGCCAGGCAGGGTACGAGCAGTACGCCACCTACCACCCCACGTTCCTGTACGAGATGCTCTGGACGTTCCTCGTCGCGGGGCTGCTTCTCCTGCTGGAGCGGCGCTTCGCCCTCGGTCGGGGCAAGCTGTTCGCCCTCTACATCGTGGGCTACTCGCTGGGCCGGTTCTGGATCGAGTCGCTGCGGATCGACTCGGTGAACCACATCGGCGGCTTCCGGCTCAACAACTACACCTCCGCCATCACCTTCGCGCTCGGCCTGGCGCTGTTCCTGTGGCTGCTGCGCCGCCGCCCGGGGCCGAACCCCGAGATGAGGGAGGCCTTAGCCGAGGCCGGCGCGGCGGTGGCGGCCACGGAGGCCGACGGGCCTGCCAGCACGACGCCCGAGACAGGTACGGGCAGCACCGCCCTCGCCGCCACGGCATCGACGGCCGACGAGCAGGGCACCGCGGTGACGCGTACAGACGATGCGGACGACGCCTCAGACGACGACACCGCTGTCGGCGGGGTGGGCGACGAGCGGGCGCCGGGGTCCGCTGGTTGAGCACGTCTGGTGGGCAGGATCGCCCGACCCTCGGCTGGGCCATGAAACCGCGAGCGTGACGTCCTCCGTCGCTCGGCCAGGCCTCGGCCAGGTGCACAGGGCGCCGGTCGAGCAAGTCTCGCCCGAGGAACGAGGGCGAGACGCGTCGAAGCCCGGCTTGATGGAGCACCAGCGAGATCAAGACGTCGCTGCGTCCCAGGAGCCCTTCTCCAGCCTTTGCTGCGGCACGGTCCTGAGACCGCACGGCCAGCGAAACGGGTTCGTCGCACGACCGTAACAATCGCTGCTACCGTGTCCCCGCGCGGCCAGCGAGGGCAGCGCGGCTGGTCGTGCACCCTCCGCGTCGCGTACTGCTCGGCCCTGTGTGGGCCTGTCAGAGAGGGGCCGCCCATGCCCGACGCACGCAGCACCACCCCGGCCGCACAGGGCCTGTACGACCCGGCGTATGAGCACGATGCCTGTGGCGTCGGCTTCGTCGCCCGCCTGGACGGGGAGGCCACGCACGAGATCGTGGAGCAGGGGCTGACCATCCTGCGCAACCTCGACCACCGCGGCGCCACCGGCGCCGACGAGGCAGCCGGCGACGGTGCCGGCATCCTGCTGCAGGTCCCCGACGCGTTCCTGCGCGCGGTCGTCTCGTTCCACCTGCCCGAGGCGGGCCTGTACGCGGTCGGCACCGCCTTCCTGCCCACCGACGCCCGGGCCCGCGAGGCAGCCAAGGCCGGCATCGCCCACATCGCCGTGCAGGAGGGCCTACGCGTCCTCGGCTGGCGCGAGGTCCCCACCGAGACCGCCACCCTGAGCCCGATCTCGCTGGCCGTGATGCCGGCCATGGAGATGCTGTTCGTCGACTCGTACGACGGCGACCGGGGCCTCGCCCTGGAGCGCCTGGCCTTCGCGCTGCGGCGTCGCGCCCAGAACGAGCACCAGGTGTACTTCCCGTCGCTGTCGTCGCGCACCCTGGTGTACAAGGGGATGCTCACCACCGACCAGCTGAGCGACGTCTTCCCCGACCTGCACCATCCGGAGATCGCGAGCGCCCTCGCGCTGGTGCATCAGCGGTTCTCCACGAACACCTTCCCGGCGTGGGAGCTCGCGCACCCGTATCGGCTGATCGCCCACAACGGCGAGATCAACACCGTCAAGGGCAACCGCAACTGGATGCGGGCGCGTGAGGCGCTGCTCGCCTCCGACCTGATCCCGGGTGACCTGGAGCGGCTGTTCCCGATCTGTACGCCAGGTGCCTCCGACTCCGCCTCGTTCGACGAGGTGCTCGAGCTGCTGCACCTGGGCGGCCGCAGCCTGCCGCACGCGGTGCTGATGATGATCCCGGAGGCGTTCCAGGGCAACCCCGAGATGGGCCCGGCCCGCCGCGCCTTCTACGACTACCACTCCTCGCTCATGGAGCCCTGGGACGGCCCGGCTGCGGTCACTTTCACCGACGGCAGCGTGATCGGAGCCACCCTCGACCGCAACGGTCTGCGCCCCGGCCGCTACTGGGTCACCACCGACGGCCTGGTGGTGTTCGCCTCCGAGGCCGGCGTGCTGGACATCCCGACCGAGCGGATCCAGATCAAGGGCCGCCTCCGGCCCGGCCGGATGTTCCTGGTCGACCTGCAGCAGCACCGCCTCATCGACGACGAGGAGGTCAAGGACCAGCTGGCGGCCGAGCACCCGTACGCCGACTGGGTGGCGGAGGGTCACATCAACCTCGACGACCTGCCCGACCGGCAGCACGTCGTGCACAGCCACAGCTCGGTCACCCGCCGCCAGCAGATCTTCGGCTACACGCACGAGGACCTGCGCCTCATCGTCGCGCCGATGGCCAACGCCGGCGCCGAGCCGATCGGTTCCATGGGCTCGGACACGCCGCTCGCCGTGCTGTCGGACAAGCCGCGCCAGCTGTTCGACTACTTCACCCAGCTGTTCGCGCAGGTGACCAACCCGCCTCTGGACGCGATCCGCGAGGAGCTGGTCACCTCGCTCACCTCGACGATCGGGCCGGAGCGAAACCTGCTCGACCCCGGGCCCGACAGCTGCCGGCAGATCGTCATCGGCTTCCCGGTGCTCGACTCCGACCAGCTCGCCAAGATCGTCCGCCTCAACCGCCGCGGCTCGTCGGTCAGGGCGACGAAGGTGGTCGCCGGCCTGTACACCCTGGAGTCCGGCGCCGACGGCCTCGCCGCCCGGATCGAGGAGATCTGCGCCGAGATCGACGAAGCCATCGCCGAGGGGGCCGCGATCATCGTGCTGTCGGACCGGCACGCCACCGCCGACGAGGCGCCGATCCCGTCGCTGCTGCTCACCTCGGCGGTCCACCACCACCTGGTGCGCCAGAAGACCCGTACGCAGGTCGGCCTGATCGTCGAGGCTGGTGACGTCCGCGAGGTGCACCACGTGGCGCTGCTCATCGGCTACGGCGCAGCGGCCGTGAACCCGTACCTCTGCTTCGAGTCGGCCGAGGACCTTGCCCGTCAGGAGCTGTACGTCACCGTCGCGCCCGATAAGGCCATCGCCCACGTGCGCAAGGCGCTCGGCAAGGGCGTGCTCAAGGTGATGAGCAAGATGGGCGTCTCCACCATCGCCTCCTACACCGGTGCCGGCATCTTCGAGGCGCTGGGCCTGTCGCAGGAGCTCGTCGACCGCTACTTCACCGGCACCACCAGCCGCCTCGGCGGCATCGGGCTGGAGCAGATCCACGACCTGGTGCGCGAGCGCCACCTGCGCGGCTACCCGGCCGACGGCATCCCGCTCTCGCACCGCACGCTGCCGGTGGGTGGTGAGTACCAGTGGCGCCGCGAGGGGGAAGAGCACCTGTTCGACCCGGAGACGGTGTTCCGCCTCCAGCACGCCACGCGCACGAAGCGGTACGACATCTTCAAGCAGTACACCGCCCGCGTCGACGAGCGCTCCTCCCGCCTGATGACGCTGCGCTCCCTGCTGGAGCTCAGGCCCGCCGCCGAGCCCGTGCCGCTGGACGAGGTCGAGCCTGTGAGCTCGATCGTGAAGCGCTTCTCGACCGGCGCGATGTCGTACGGGTCGATCTCCCAGGAGGCCCACGAGACGCTGGCCATCGCCATGAACCGGCTCGGCGCGAAGTCGAACACCGGCGAGGGCGGTGAGGACACCGAGCGGCTGTACGACCCGGAGCGCCGCTCGGCCATCAAGCAGGTGGCGTCGGGCCGGTTCGGGGTGACCAGCGACTACCTCACCAACGCGACCGACATCCAGATCAAGATGGCCCAGGGCGCCAAGCCGGGCGAGGGCGGCCAGCTGCCGGGCGGCAAGGTCTACCCCTGGGTCGCCAAGACCCGGCACTCGACCCCCGGCGTGGGCCTGATCTCGCCACCGCCGCACCACGACATCTACTCGATCGAGGACCTCAAGCAGCTCATCCACGACCTCAAGTGCGCCAACCCGAGCGCACGGGTGCACGTGAAGCTGGTCGCCGAGACCGGCGTCGGCACGATCGCCGCGGGGGTCGCCAAGGCGAAGGCCGACGTGGTGCTGGTGTCGGGGCACGACGGTGGTACGGGAGCCGCGCCACTCACCTCCCTGAAGCACGCGGGCGGGCCGTGGGAGCTGGGCCTCGCCGAGACCCAGCAGACGCTGCTGCTGAACGGGCTGCGCGACCGCATCGTGGTGCAGACCGACGGCCAGCTAAAGACCGGGCGCGACGTGGTGATCGCTGCCCTGCTGGGCGCCGAGGAGTTCGGCTTCGCGACCGCGCCGCTGGTGGTCGAGGGCTGCGTCATGATGCGGGTCTGCCACCTCGACACCTGCCCCGTGGGCGTCGCCACCCAGAACCCGGAGCTGCGCGAGCGCTTCGCCGGCAAGGCCGAGTTCGTCGTGAACTTCTTCGAGTTCATCGCCGAGGAGGTCCGTGAGCACCTGGCGGCGCTCGGCTTCCGGTCGCTGGAGGAGGCCGTCGGCCACGTCGAGATGCTCGATGCCCGGAAGGCCGTCGACCACGGGAAGGCGGCCGGGCTCGACCTGGCGCCGATCCTGCACCGGGTCGACAGCGACTCCCCGCTGCGCTCCACGGTGGCGCAGGACCACGGCCTGTCCGAGAAGCTCGACGTCCGGCTGGTCGAGATCGCCCGGGAGGCGCTCGACCACGGCACCCCGGTGCAGGCGTCGGTCGCCGTGCGCAACGTCGACCGCACCGTCGGCACCGTGCTGGGCCACGAGCTCACCAAGGCGACCCGCGGCAAGGGCCTGCCCGACGACACCATCGACCTCACGCTGACCGGCACGGCGGGGCAGAGCTTCGGGGCGTTCCTGCCCCGGGGCATCACGCTGCGGCTGGTCGGCGACGCGAACGACTACCTCGGCAAGGGCCTCTCCGGCGGCCGGCTGACGGTCCGCCCGCCCGACGACGCCACGTACGCGGCGGAGACCCAGATCATCGCCGGCAACGTGATCGCGTACGGCGCGACCTCGGGCGAGGTGTTCGTGCGCGGGCAGGTCGGCGAGCGGTTCTGCGTCCGCAACTCGGGCGCGACCGCCGTCGTCGAGGGCGTGGGCGACCACGCGCTGGAGTACATGACCGGTGGCGAGGCGCTGATCCTCGGGCCCACTGGGCGCAACGTCGCCGCCGGCATGTCCGGGGGAGTGGCCTGGGTGCTCGACCTCAACCGGGCCCGCCTCAACACCGAGCTGGTCGACGCCGTCGACCTCGACGACGTGCAGCTGGAGCGGGTGCAGGAGCTGCTGGCACGGCACGCCTCCGAGACCGGGTCGACGGTGGCCGAAACGCTGCTGCGGCTCGGGGCCGACGCGCTGCGTACGCGCCTCACCCTGATCCTGCCGCGCGACTATGCCTTGGTGATGGCCGCGCGGGCCGAGGCCGAGGCCGAGGGGCTGTCGGAGCCCGAGACCACGAAGAAGATGATGGAGGCGTCCCATGGCTGATCCGCAGGGCTTCATGAAGGCACCTCGGGCCGTCGCGGCGCGGCGCCCCGTCGAGGAGCGGGTCGAGGACTGGCACGAGGTCTACCCGGGCACGCCGGGCCGGGCCGTGCTGCCGATCATCACGACCCAGGCGGGCCGGTGCATGGACTGCGGCATCCCGTTCTGCCACTCCGGCTGCCCGCTCGGGAACCTGATCCCGGAGTGGAACGACCTGGTGTGGCGCGACGACTGGCGCGGCGCTCTCGACCGTCTGCACGCGACCAACAACTTCCCGGAGTTCACGGGGCGGCTGTGCCCGGCGCCCTGCGAGACGGCGTGCGTGGTCGGCATCTCGCGTGACCCCGTGACCATCAAGAACGTCGAGGTCGCGATCATCGACAAAGCGTGGGACGACCTGCGGGTGACGCCCGAGCAGCCGGGCTGGCACACGCTGAAGACCGTCGCGGTGGTCGGGTCCGGCCCGGCCGGGCTGGCCGTCGCGCAGCAGCTGACGCGGGTGGGGCACACGGTGGTGGTGTACGAGCGGGCCGACGACATCGGCGGCCTGCTGCGCTACGGCATCCCCGAGTTCAAGATGGAGAAGTCGGTGCTCGACCGGCGGCTCAAGCAGATGCGCCTGGAGGGCACGGTCTTCAAGACCGGCCAGGACGTGGGCGTCTCGCCGACGTACGGGGAGCTGCGCCAGCGGTACGACGCCGTGGTGCTCGCCGTCGGCTCGACCACGGCGCGCGACCTGCCCATCCCGGGGCGGGATCTTCGCGGCATCCACCAGGCCATGGAGTTCCTGCCGCAGGCGAACCGCGCCGCTCGCGGTCAGGAGGTCGAGAACCAGATCCTCGCCACCGGTAAGGACGTGGTGATCATCGGCGGCGGCGACACCGGCGCGGACTGCCTGGGCACCTCGCTGCGGCAGAAGGCGCGGTCGGTGACCCAGCTGGAGATCATGCCGATGCCGCCGGAGCAGCGGCCCGCCGGCCAGCCCTGGCCGACGTACCCGATGACGTTCCGGGTCTCCTCGGCGCACGAGGAGGGAGGCGAGCGCGTGTACGCGGTGAACACGTCGGAGCTCCTCGGCGACGAGGACGGGCAGGTGCGGGCGCTGCGCCTCACCGAGGTCGAGATGCGCGACGGGCGGTTCGAGCCGGTGGCGGGCAGCGAGCGGGAGCTCGACTGCCAGCTGGTGCTGCTGGCGATGGGCTTCACCGGCCCGGAGCGGTCGGCCATCGACGAGCTCGGCCTGGAGACCGACGCGCGCGGCAACATCGCCCGCAACGACGCGTACGAGACCAGCGTGCCCGGCGTGTTCGTCGCCGGTGACGCCGGCCGGGGCCAGTCGCTGATCGTCTGGGCCATCGCCGAGGGTCGCTCCGCCGCCAACGGCGTGGACGCGTACCTGTCGGGAGAGTCCAAGCTGCCGAAGCCGATCCAGCCGCACGTGAGGCCTCTCGTCGTCTGAGGCTCGCGTGGGGGGGCGTCTGGCCAGCAAGCCTAGGGCTCCGTCCGGGTGATACCACCGCGGTATCAGTCGACCATGGCGATGACACTGCGACTCACGGAGGCAGACGAGCGAGTCCTGGCCGGCCTCGCGGAGGCCGACGGCATCAGTCGGCAGGAAGCGACCATCCGTGCGATTCATGAGGCCGCCCGGCGCCGGGGGCACGAGCACAAGGTCACCGAGGCGTCCGAACGTGCGCGTGTCCGGTACGCCGATGTTCTCGATCGACTGGGGCAGTGATCGAGCACCTGTCCCTGGAGGACCTGTTGGTGCTCGTCGACGATCTTGGAGTCGGTCCTGTTCGCGACCTGGGGCAGCTCGATGCGGCCGCTCACCGACCTCGGACCAGCTTGTGGGGGAACGACGCTTATCCCGGCCTCGACGAGAAGGCTGCTGCTCTGCTGGAGCCGCTGGTGCGGAATCATCCGCTGGTGAACGGCAGCAAGAGACTGGGCTGGCTTGCGGCCGTCGTCTTCCTCGACATCAACGGCGCATGGGTCGACGCTCCCGATGACGAGGCGTACGACCTCGTGATCTCTGTCGCCGAGGGACGTAGACAACTCGGTGAGGTCGCAGCGTTGCTGTCGCGCTGGCACGCATAACGGTCGCGGCGTCGGGTGCCAACGGCGACCTCGCATGCGCTAGGCAACGTGCCCATGTCTCGAGACGTTGATCACTCGCGTTCCACATCAGACCCCGGGCTGAATCTGGGGACTGCGTCTACCCGGGCGGCACCCGGCGGGATAGGCTCGCCCCTCATGGGGGGATCCGTGCTGGTCTGGCCTGCCTCGGGCTACGACGACGAGCTGCTGCAGGCCTGGGGCCTGCAGGAGGCCGCGGGGTCGCTGCCCACGCCCGATGACGTCCGCGCCGCCTGCGTACGTCTGGGGTGGACGCTGGCCGAGACCACCGTCTCGTACACCTTCGGACGGCTGCGGTACTCGACCTGGGTGGGCACCATGAACCACGGCGCCGAGGCCGGGCCTGAGTGCACGCGGCTCTGCCTCACCGAGCAGGGCTACCGCTTCGAGATGGGCACGCTCGCCGCCGTCTGGGCGCTGACCAGCGCTCTCGCCGAGGCGTGCGGGCCGCAGGTGCTCTCGTTCTCCAGCGGCCGGGCCGACGTCGCCGTCACCGGCGCCACCTGCCTCGCCGACGTGAAGGCCGCGTACGCCCTGGCGGGCGAAGAGGCGTACATCGTCTGACGCGGGTCATCTGGACCGACGGCTCGTCAACCACAACTCCCGCCTGCAGCAGGCGTACGGGAGCGCGGCCTGCTCCGCGGGCGCCTGGGCGAGCGCCCGCCGTCAGCCCGCGGGAGACCGGACGGGACGACGAGCCCACCGTGGGGCTCGCTCCGGCCGTGGGCCGATCCCGACCAGAGCGGCTGGGACGACCGACAGTGCCGGGACCGTCCGCAGCAGAGCGACCAGCGGACGCGGGAAGGCGGTCTCGCGCCCGGCGAGCACAGGCCCGATCAGGAACTTGTCGAGGAACCGTTGCAGGGTCTGCACGATGACGACGGGCCACGTCCGGCGGCGCTGGATCCGCTGCAGCACCGCCCGCTCGGAGTCACCGCTACCGGGGCCGACCAGCCCGTCACGCAGCGGCCGCACCAGCAGGCGGGCAGCCGCCACCGCGTCCTGGACTGCCAGGTTGATGCCCACCCCGGCCATGGGTGACATCGCGTGCGCGGCGTCGCCGAGGCACAGCACACCCGGCGCGTGCCAGCGCTGGAGCCGGTCCATCCGTACGTCCAGGAGCTTGACCTCGTCCAGGCTCTCGATGGCGGTGACCCCGTCGGCCAGCTCGGGCGCCAGCTCGACCAGGTTGGCGCGGAAACCATCCAGGCCAGCGGCGCGCAGGCGAGCGTCCGAGCCCTTGGGGAGGAGGTACGCCACCTGCGCGTACCCCTCCCGCGGGATCAGGATGACCGTGCGGCCCTGGCCGAACCGGGGGACCAGCGACCCCGCCAGCCGGCCGTCGGTGGGCACCTTGACCCACCACGCGTCGAACCCCACCGGCAGCTCGCGCCGCGGCAGGCCCACCTCCCGGCGCACCACCGACCAGCGGCCGTCGCACGCCACCACCAGGTCGGCCAGCAGCGTGCCGGGGCCCTCCGGCGACTCGTACCTGACCCCGGTGACCCGCCCGCTCTCGCGCACCAGCCCGGTGACCTCGTGCTGCATCCGCAGGTCGAAGCTGGCTTCCTCGCGGCCTGCCGCGGCCAGCAGGTCGAGCAGGTCCCACTGGGGGACCATGGCGATGTACGGATGGCGCACCGGCAGCCGGGAGAAGTCGGCGAAGGCCAGGTCCGTGCCCGGCACCACTGCCCGGTGCATCGCGCTCTGCGGGATCGCCTGGAAGCGGCCGAAGAGACCCTCGCGGGCCCCTCGGGTGCGGGTGACCTGGCTCGATCAGGCGGGCCGCGGAGTGCCGTACGAGAACTGTCGGACCCCCGGGTTAGGGTGGTGATCCCGGGCCCCGCGAGGGTCACCCGAGGCCGTCGCTCTTCCCCCGACGGTCTGCCTGCGGCGGTCAGCCGCGGGGTCCGTACGCGCCTGGAGGAGGGCATCCGTCACCGTGGCTTCGAGCTTCGTCCACCTGCACGTGCACACCGAGTACTCGATGCTCGACGGGGCCGCGAAGAACGGCCTGCTGGTGGCGGAGGCGGTCCGGCAGGAGATGCCGGCGATCGCGATGACCGACCACGGCAACCTGTTCGGGGCGTACGAGTTCTTCCAGACGGCGAAGGCCCAGCCGGTGAAGCCGATCATCGGCATCGAGGCGTACGTCGCCCCGAGCAGCCGCCACTCGCGGGTGCAGGAGTTCTGGGCCACGGGCAAGCGCGGCGCCGACGACCCCGAGACCGAGGGCGGCAAGGACGTCGGCGGCGGCGGCCGCTACACCCACATGACGATGCTGGCGAAGAACGCCACCGGCCTGCGCAACCTGTTCCGGCTCTCCACGCTCGCCAGCTACGAGGGCTACTACATGAAGCCCCGCATGGACGCCGAGCTGATCGCCGAGCACGCGGCGGGGATCATCGCGACCACCGGCTGCCCCGGCGGCGAGGTCCAGACGCGGCTGCGGCTGGGCCAGTACGACGAGGCGCTGGCCGCCGCCGCGAGGTACCGCGACATCTTCGGTCGAGAGAACTACTTCCTGGAGCTCATGGACCACGGCCTCGACATCGAGACCAACGTCAGGGCCGACCTGCTGAAGATCGCGAAGACCCTCGAGCTGCCGCTGCTGGCCACCAACGACTCCCACTACGTCACTGCCGACCAGGCCGACGCCCACGACAACCTGCTCTGCATCGGCGTCGGCCGGGTCAAGGACGACCCGAACCGGTTCAGGTTCCGCGGCGAGGGCTACCACGTGCGCACGGCCGAGGAGATGCGCCACCTCTTCCGCGAGCTGCCCGAGGCGTGCGACAACACGCTGCTGGTCGGCGAGATGGTCGAGCCGTACGACGAGGTATTCGCCCATGTCGACCGGATGCCGCAGTTCGACGTGCCCGCCGGGGAGACCCAGGAGTCGTGGCTGCGTAAGGAGCTCGACAAGGGGCTTCAGCTCCGGTACGGCGACACGGTTCCCCCGGAGGTCCACGAGCGGATCGAGACCGAGCTCAAGGTCATCGAGCCGATGGGCTTCGCCTCGTACTTCCTGATCGTCTCCGACATCTGCCGCTACGCCCGCGACAACGGCATCCCGGTCGGCCCCGGGCGTGGCTCGGCGACCGGCTCGATGGTCGCCTACCTGACCCGGATCACCGAGCTCGACCCCATCGAGCACGGCCTGCTGTTCGAGCGGTTCCTGAACCCCGAGCGCATCAACCCGCCCGACGTCGACCTCGACTTCGACGACCGCCAGCGCGAGAAGATGGTGCGCTACGTGTCGGAGAAGTACGGCGAGGACTTCACCGCCCAGGTGAACACCTTCTCCACCATCAAGGCCAAGGCTGCCGTGAAGGACGCCAGCCGTATCCTCGGCTACCCGTTCGCGATGGGGGAGAAGATCGTCAAGGCGATGCCGCCCGACGTGATGGGCAAGGGCGTCCCCCTGTACGCGCTGCACGACAAGGACCACCCCCGCTACAACGAGGGCTCCGAGATCCGCCAGCTGTGCGCCGAGGACCCGGACGTGCAGCGCATCGTCGATACCGGCCGCGGCATCGAGGGCCTGATCCGCGGCACCGGTGTGCACGCCGCCGCGGTCATCCTCAGCTCGGCCCCCCTGATCGACCTGATCCCGCTCCACATGCGCGCCGACGGGGTGAAGCTGACCGGCTTCTCGTACCCGCAGTGCGAGGAGATGGGCCTGATGAAGATGGACATGCTGGGGCTGCGCAACCTCGGCATCATCGACCACGCCCTCAAGGTCATCAAGGCTAACCGGGGCGTGGACATCGACACTCTCACGCTGCCGCTCGACGACGAGAAGACGTACGAGCTGCTGGCCTCGGGCTTCACCCTCGGGGTGTTCCAGCTCGACGGCGGCCCGATGCGCTCCCTGCTGCGACTGATGGCACCGACCCGGTTCGAGGACATCGCCGCCGTGCTGGCCCTCTACCGCCCCGGCCCGATGGCGGCCAATGCGCACATCAACTACGCCGAGCGCAAGAACGGCCGCCAGCCGATCACCCCGATCCACCCCGAGCTCGCCGACGCCCTGGAGCCGATCCTCGGCACCACCTACCACCTGCTCGTCTACCAGGAGCAGATCATGGCCATCGCTCGCCAGCTTGCGGGCTACACCCTCGGCGGCGCCGACCTGCTGCGCCGGGCGATGGGCAAGAAGAAGCCGGAGATCCTCGCCAAGGAGTTCGTGAACTTCCAGGCCGGCATGCGCGGCAACGGCTACAGCGACCCGGCGATCCAGGCGCTGTGGGACGTGATGCTCCCGTTCTCCGGGTACGCGTTCAACAAGTCGCACACCGCCGGGTACGGGCTCGTCAGCTACTGGACCGCGTACCTGAAGGCCAACTTCCCCGCCGAGTACATGGCCGCGCTGCTGCAGTCGGTTGCCGACGACAAGGACAAGTCGGCGGTCTACCTCGCCGAGACCCGGCGCATGGGCATCCAGGTGCTCCCGCCCGACGTGAACGAGTCCGACGGCATGTTCACCACGGTCGGCAGCGACATCCGGTACGGCCTCGCCGCCATCCGCAACGTCGGCTCCGCCGTGGTGGAGAAGATCGTGACGGCCAGGCAGGAGGCGGGCCCGGCCTCGAGCTTCCACGACTTCCTCGACAAGGCGCCCCTGGAGGCGTGCAACAAGCGGCTGGTCGAGTCGCTCATCAAGGCGGGAGCGTTCGACTCGCTGGGCCATCCGCGCCGCGCCCTGATGGAGGTCTTCGAGACCGCCATCGACAACGTCCTCGACCTGAAGCGCAACCAGGCCTTCGGCCAGGACGACCTGTTCGGCGACATGGGGGGCGGCGACGTGGCGCCGGCCAGCAGCGGGGTGGTGCCCGACATGCCCGACTGGGACAAGCGCACCCGGCTCGCGTTCGAGCGGGAGATGCTCGGCCTGTACGTCTCCGACCACCCGCTCAACGGCATCGACCACGTGCTGGCCGGCCTGCGGGACATGTCGATCTCCCAGCTGCTGCAGGACCCGCGTGAGCAGAGCGTCACCATCGCCGGGATGATCACCTCGGTGGTGCGGCGGCAGAACAAGAACGGCGAGCTCTGGGCGGTCGTCACCGTGGAGGACCTGGACGCGTCCATCGACGTGCTCCTGTTCCCCAAGGTGTACGGGCAGGTCGCTATGACGCTCGCCACCGACACCGTGGTGACCGTCAACGGCCGGGTACGGATGAAGGACGAGACCGCCGAGATCTTCGGGCAGACGGTGTCGGTGGTGAACGCGTCCGCGTCGACGGCGCAGCCGCTCACACTGGCCGTGCCGGTGGTGCGGGTCACCCCGGCCCTGGTGGAGCGGCTCAAGGACGTGCTGGGAGCGCACCCCGGGCAGCAGGAGGTACGCCTGCGGCTGCTGAACGAGGGCGGCGGCAAGACGTTCCGACTCGACCCGTCGCTCCGGGTGGCGATGTCGGGGGCGCTGATGGCCGACCTCAAGGCACTGCTCGGGCCGAGCTGCGTCGCCTGATGAGGGTGGCCCTCGCCCTCCTAGGGTGGGCTCGTCAGGCCCCCCGAGGAGGAAGTGCCATGGAGAGCAGCACCACCGTTGAGATCAATGCCGACATCGCCACCGTGTGGGACGCGGTCGGCAACCCGGAGACCTGGCCGGCCTGGGACCCGCAGGTCAAGGGCGTGACGCCGGCCAGTCCCGGCAGCGCACCGGGCGTCGGCTCGGAGTACGCGGTCGACGGCGGCTGGCTGAACCAGCAGCAGGTCACGATCGTGGACTACCGGCCGCGCGAGTCCATGAGCATCAGCGCCAAGACGACGGACGGGCGGTTCCGGTTCGACTACGTGCTGGAGCCGCGCGTGGACGGGCCGTTGGTCGCTCGGCTGACCATGGCGTCGGAGGACGTGAGCTCGACGCTGTCCAGCATCGTCGGCGCCTTCGGCTACGACATGGCCCTCTCGGCCCTGGCGAACAGCCTGCGCGACCACTGCGAGGCGCAGTCGCCGCGGGACCCGGAGCTGCGCTGACCGCGGCAGGCCTGACGGCGGCAGGTGGCTGACCCCGAGTGTCTGCGGGACCGCCTAGGGTGGGTGCCCGAGGAGGCGGTGATGGCAACGGTGACGGAAGTACCCGAGGACCAGGCGGCGCAGCCAGTACGGCGCGGGCGTGAGGTCCTGGCCTGGCTGGCCGGGTTCGCGGGGCTGGTCGTCGTGGTCGGTGCGCTTGCCGGAGCCTTCTGGTGGCTCGTGGTGGACCTGCCCGCGTACGTCGTGAACGAGAACTTCACCGCGACCACGACTGAGCGTGGCCTGACGCAGGTCTTCGGGAGCGACGCCTGGTTCAGCGGGATCGCGCTGGTCGTCGGGGCGGGGCTGGGGATCGTCGCCTGGCGCTGGTTCGGTCAGCTCGGCTGGGTGGTCTCGGTGATCGCGAGCCTGGGCTCCGTGATCGCCGGGCTCGTCTGCTGGTGGACCGGCACGACCCTGGGGCCGGGATCGTTCGACACGCGGCTCGCGGCCGCCCAGCCGGGGGACGTGGTGCCCGTCGAGCTCAGCCTGCACGCGCCGGTGGCCCTGCTGATCTGGGTGTTCGCGGCGGTGACCCCCATCCTGCTGCGCGTCTCGCTCGGCCCGGACCCCGAGGAGACCTCGCCGCGGCGGGCGCAGGTGCGGGCGCCTGAGCCGGGCGCGGACCCGGAGTCCGGCGAGGTGGTCGGCCACGACATCGCGCCGTTAGCTGCCGAGGAGGAGCGTCCGGGGCGCACGTTCCTGGGCGTGCGCCTCCCGAGGGCTCGCCGCTGAGCGGTTCGGGTCACTCGCTGGTCGACACCACGACAGAGACCAGCACCGCCACGATCACGGTGTTGAAGAAGAACGTCAGCAGGCCGTGCCCCATCACCGTCTTGCGCATCACCGGGTGCACGAGCTGCACGTCGGTGGTGCCGAACGTCGCCTGAGAGCTTGAGGAGCCAGAGGGAGCGTCGGCGGGCCTGGGTCACGGCTACCTCCTGGGGCGGGGGGTGGTGTCGTCAACCTAGCGGGAGCCCGCAGCACCCAACGGCCATCCGATTAGCACGTTCACATCGGGATTGGCAGGACCTGTATCACCCCCTTAGCGTGTTCCCCGACTCAGAGGAAAGGCCTTGCCCATGAAACGTCGCGTCGCGGCACTCGTCGCCCTGCTGCTAGCCGTGGTCACGCTGGCGCCGACGCGTGCGGCGGCGGCCGGGGAGGCTCTCACGGTGACCTTCACCGCCGACTGCAAGCAGCTGACCGTGGCGTCGTCGGGCTACGCGAACCCGCCGAACGCCTTCATGTGGCTGCGCTGGAAGGAGACGGCAGCCGGCACCACGGTGCAGAAGGAAGAGTTCCTTCCCATCAACGCGACCACGGTCCGGCGCTTCGATGCGGCAGGGGTCACCTACAGCGGCTATTCGATCCGCCCGGTGGATGCCGACCACAAGGTCGTCAACAGCTTCCAGGACCGTGCGGTCAGCTGCGTCCTCCAGCCGGTGCTGGAGGTGGCTACGACGTGCACCGCCATCGACTGGTCCATCACCAGCTTCGGCAACTCGTTGAAGGTGACGGTCGAGACCAGCATCGACGGGGTCCGCGTCGCCTCCTGGACGGGTCTGGGCTCGAAGACTGCGCCCGTCACCGGCCACTACGACGTGCCGCTCGACGAGCGCGGCAAGCCGTACCAGGTGAGGACGTTCTACACCGACTACCCGACCGCGGCGGGCGGGATCCGTACCTCCAGCGGGACCCTGCCGCGCTGCGAGGTGGCCGCCGTGGCGCCGACGCAGAAGGCGGTCTGCGGCCCCGACAACGACAGCATCACCGTCCCGGACCAGTCGGAGGCCGTCGAGTCGACGGTGTCGGCGTGGGCGGGCAGCACGCGTACGGTGACCTACGCGCTCAAGCCTGCCTACCAGACGGGGTACGCGCTGCAGGGTCAGTCGACCTGGACCTTCACCGACGCCGCCGCCCCGTGCCCGATCGTGATGGGGGCGACGGTCTGGCTGGACGGCAACCGCAACGGCCTCCGCGACACGGACGAGGTCGGGCTGCCCGATGCCACCGTGCGGCTCCTGGATGCGAACGGCAAGGTCTTCGCGACGGCGGTCACCGATGCGGTGGGGGCCTACTCGTTCACCGTGGCGCAGGGCGTGTACACCGTCGAGATCGACCCGCTGGCCGGCTACGTGCTGACGACGAACAACTCCATCAACGGGTCCTCGGTGCTGGGCTTCGGCCTGGCCCTGCCGCTGCCGCCCAGCCCGACGGTGACCCCCTCGCCGTCGGTGACCCCCTCGGGTTCGGCGCAGCCTCTCGGGACGGCTCCGTCTGCGACGGCCTCGCCCTCGGGGACCTCCACGGCGTCGGCTCAGCCTCTCGCGGCGGCTCCGTCCGCGACGACCCTGCCGGCTGCTGCTGTTGTGCCGACGGTGTCGACGACGCCCACCATGCCGACCACGCCGGCCGCCGCCTCCGCACCCGTCGGGCGGCTGCCCGAGACCGGCGCGGCTCCGGGGTTGCGCGAGATGGTCGTCTCCGTGCTCAGCCTGCTGGTCGGTGCCGCTCTGCTGGGCGGGGCTCGGACGAAGCGCTGCTGAGAGACGACGCAGCCGGCCTGCGTGGCCCCGCTCGGCTGTTCCTCCTAACGGCCGATCGGAGCCAGCACCGCGCCGGTGAGCGTGACCAGGTCGGTGGGGGAGAGCTCCACCTGCATGCCCCGTCGCCCCGCGGACACGTACACGGTGCCGAAGCCCGTGGCTGAGCTGTCGATGACGGTGCGCAGCGGGCTCCTCTGACCGAGCGGGGAGATCCCTCCGACGACGTACCCGCTGGAGCGCTCGGCTGCCGCGGGATCGGCCATCTCGGCCTTCTTGGCGCCGAGGGCCGCGGAGAGCGCCTTCAGGTCCAGGCGGCCGGCAACCGGCACCACGCCCACCACCAGCTCGGGGCGCCGCCCTCCGGCGACCTCGGCGACGAGGGTCTTCAGCACGCGGGCCGGATCGAGGCCCAGCACGGCGATGGTCTCGTCGCCGAAGTGGGTGGTGGAGGGGTCGTGGGTGTACTCGTGGAGCGTGTACGGGACACCCGCCGCCACCAGCGCGTCGAGCGCCGGGGTCGCACCGGTCTTCTTCTTCACGGCCGTCTCCTTCGCGTACGCGGGGACGCTAGCGCAGTGTGATCTAGCCCAGCCTGATCTAGCGCAGTGTGATCTAGCGCAGTGCGACGACCAACTGCACAAGTGCGGGAGCGAGCAGCAGGGCGGGCAGCAGCTCGGCGACCTTGATGCGCAGCAGGCCGAGCAGGTTCAGCGACAGCCCCAGCAGGATGACCCCGCCCGTGGCCGTCAGGATGTCGACGTGGGCCGCGGGCAGCACGTCTCCGGCCAGATAGCCGGCTAGCGTCATCGCTCCCTGGAACAGGGCGATGAACCCTGCCGAGGCGACCACTCCCACCCCCAGGGCCGACGCGAACGCCACGGCCGCGAACCCGTCCAGGATGGCCTTCACCACCAGCTGGTCGGCACCCCGCCCCAGACCGTCGGAGAGCGACCCCACGATCGTGAGCGGGCCGATGCAGAACAGCAGCGACGGGGTCACCATCGCGGTGATGAACCGCTCCCGCGAGCCGCCGCCCTGGCCCAGGCGGTCGGTCACCCAGCCCGCGGCACCCTCGACCCGATCGTCCAGGCGCAGTGCCGAGCCGATGATGGCGCCGACCAGCAGCGCCATCACGAGCACGATCATCCCGACACCGCGGCCGGCCGCCTCGGCCAGCGCCACCGACGACACCTGCCAGGCGTTCTGCAGGGCGAGCACCACGGTGACCAGGCCCAGGACCTGGGTGATGAGCAGACGGGTCCGCTCGGGGAGCCGGTTGCCGAGCAGCAGCCCGACCAGTGAGCCCACGACGACCGTGGCGACGTTGACGACGGTGCCGAGGCCGACGAAGAGGGGGAGCAGCACCCGCCCATCCAAGCAGGGCCGCCGGCGTCGCTGGCGCCCGACGTGGTGGCGTCTGGTGCGCTCGCGACTGAGACGGCTCCCGTACGCTCCTGGGCAGGCGCGAAGGAGCAGAGATGACACGGACCGGTGCGTGGGCCTGGCTGGACGAGATCGCCCCGGACCCGCAGATGCTGACCACGGAGGAGATCGCCGAGGCGCTGTCCCGGGTCGAGGCGCATCTGGGAGCCCGGCCGCAGCGGGTCTTCGGGGCCCCGCTGGAGGTGCGCTGGCAGGTGGGCTCGGAGGTGCTCACCGCAGTGGTGAACCACATCGGGGTGGACATCCACCCCGGTGCCGCCGTGGACCTGTCCAGCCTGCCCGTCCCGGTGGCCGAGACCCCGGCGGCCGGCGGCCAGCCCGCCGGACCTCGGGGGCCGACGATCAGACCGCCGGGGCGACTGAGCCACCCCATGGGCCCGGGCCGACCCCGCAGCGCGCGACGCCCCCGCCCCCGCGGTCTCGGCAGGACCCGACCCAGCGGTCCGACAACCCCACCGGGAGGCCCCGGCCGTCGTGGACGCTCTGGGGCTGAGGGCCAGGGCTGGAATCGGGTAGGGATCCGACGGCCGCCTCGATAGGCTCCCGGCGTGCTGCGACGTCTTGATCTGCGTGCCCGGAACGACGACGACTACTCGGCGGTGGTGCCGCGAGCGGGGTTCGACGTGGAGCACGCCGTCGCCGCGGTGACCCCCATCTGCCAGGCGGTCGCCGCCGAGGGTGAGGCTGCGCTGCTGCGGTTCGCTGAGCAGTTCGACAAGGTCACCCCGCCGTCGCTGCGGGTGCCCGCCGAGGTGCTGGAGCAGTGCGCCGCCGACCTCGACCCCGAGCTGCGAGCGGCGTTCGAGGAGTCCGTACGCCGCCGGCGGCTGGTCTGCGAGGCCGAGGCCGCGACGCCCGAGCCCACCGTGGAGGTCGCTCCCGGGGCGAAGGTCACCACGCGTCTGGTGCCGGTGACGCGCGTCGGCCTGTACGTGCCGGGCGGGCTCGCCCCGCTGGCCTCCTCCGTGATCATGAACGTCGTCCCGGCCCAGGCCGCCGGGGTGACCTCGATCGCGGTGGCAAGCCCGCCGCAGGCCGACCACGGCGGCTACCCGCACCCCAACATCCTGGCGCTGTGCCACCTGCTCGGGGTCACCGAGGTGTACGCCGTCGGCGGCGCGCAGGCGATCGCCATGTTCGCGTACGGGGTGCCCGGACTCTGCCCCAAGGTCGACCTGGTCACCGGCCCCGGCAACATCTACGTGGTCGCCGCCAAGCGATTGCTGCGCGGGCGGGTGGGCATCGACTCCGAGGCCGGCCCCACCGAGATCGCCGTGCTGGCCGACGACACCGCCGACCCCCGCTACGTCGCCGCCGACCTGCTCAGCCAGGCCGAGCACGACCCCATGGCCGGCTCGGTGCTGGTCACCACGTCGGAGGAGCTGGCCGGCCAGGTCGACGCGGAGCTGGAGGCGATGGTGGCCGAGACGTTGCACGCCGAGCGGGTGCGTACGGCCCTGGGCGGCGACCAGTCCGCGACCGTGCTGGTCCGCGACCTGGAGCAGGGTCTAGCGGTCGTCGACGCGTACGCCGCCGAGCACCTGGAGATCCACACCCGCGACGCGGCCACCGTGGCGGCGCGGGTCCGCAACGCCGGAGCGGTCTTCGTCGGCCCGTACGCGCCGGTGTCGCTCGGTGACTACTCCGCCGGCTCCACGCACGTGCTGCCCACCGCCGCCGCCGCGAAGCACTCCGCCGGCCTGACCGTGGCGAGCTTCCGGCGCCCCGTGCACGTCATCGACTACACCCGCGAGGCGCTGCTGGCGCTGGCCGACGGCGTGGAGCGGTTCGCCCTCGCCGAGGACCTGCCCGGGCACGCCAACGCCATCACGGTGAGGCGCGACCGGTGAGGGCCGACGTCACGCTGGCCGAGCTGCCGCTGCGGCCAGAGCTCGTGGGCGAGGAGCCGTACGGCGCCCCGCAGCTCGACGTGCCCGTCTGCCTCAACGTCAACGAGAACCCGTACCCGCCGTCGGACCGGGTGCGGACCCAGATGGCCGAGGCGGTCGTGGCCGCGGCCGGGGGAGTGAACCGCTACCCCGACCGGGAGGCCCGGCGGCTGCGCGAGCTGCTGGCGGGCTACCTCGGCCACGGCGTGACGCCCGAGATGGTGTGGGCGGCGAACGGGTCGAACGAGGTGATGACCCACGTGCTGGGGGCGTTCGGCGGCCCGGGGCGTACGGTGCTCACCTTCGCGCCCACCTACTCCATGTACCCCGAGTACGCCCGCGACACCCACACCGGGTTCGTCGTCGAGCCCCGCCACGACGACTACACGCTGGACGACGCGCTGGTGCTGGAGGCGGTCACGAAGCACCGCCCCGACGTGGTGGTCATCACCACGCCGAACAACCCGACCGGCACCACCACGAGCCTGGCCACCATCCGCGAGGTGCTGCAGGGCACCGAGGCGATCGTGGTGGTCGACGAGGCCTACCAGGAGTTCGCCCACGACCCCGGTGCCACCGCGCTCACCCTGCTGCCGGAGTTCGGCAACCTCGTCGTGAGCCGCACCATGAGCAAGGCGTTCGCGTTCGCCGGCGGCCGGCTCGGCTACCTCGCCGCCAACGCCGCCGTGGTGGACGCGCTGCGGATCGTGCGGCTGCCGTACCACCTCTCGGCCCAGACCCAGGCGCTCGCCTGCGTGGCGCTGGAGAACGCGGGCGAGATGCTGGGCCAGGTCGAGGTCCTCCGGCGAGTCCGCGACGAGATGCTCACCCGCCTGCCGGCCATGGGCCTGGAGGTGGTGCCCAGCGATGCCAACTTCGTGCTCACGGGGCGGTTCGCCGACCGGCACGACGTGTGGCAGCGCCTCCTCGACCGCGGAGTGCTGGTGCGCGAGACTGGCCCGGCCGGCTGGCTGCGCGTGAGCGCGGGGACGCCGGAGGAGATGGAGCGGTTCTACGCCGCCCTGGAGGAGGTGCTCCGCGAGGGAGCGCCGAGGATGGACCCATGAGCACGGATGGAGCAGTGATGGGGCGTACGGCCACGGTGGAGCGCACCACCAGCGAGTCGTCGGTCAAGGTCACCCTGGACCTCGACGGCACCGGCGAGTCCACGATCTCGACTGGGGTCGGGTTCTACGACCACATGCTCACGGCGCTGTCGCGGCACTCGCTGATCGACCTCCAGGTCGAGACCACCGGCGACCTCCACATCGACGGCCACCACAGCGTGGAGGACACGGCCATCGCCATCGGACAGGCGCTGCGGGAGGCGCTCGGCGACAAGCGCGGCATCCGCCGGTTCGGCGACGCCGTGGTGCCGCTGGACGAGGCGCTCGCCTCCTGCGTGGTCGACGTCGCTGGCCGACCGTACGTGGTGTGCTCCGGCGAGCCCGCCGGCTACGAGTACGCCCTGATCGGCGGCTCCGGCGTCCCGTACGCGGGCTCGATGACCCGCCACGTCGTGGAGTCGCTGGCCATGAACGCGGGCCTCTGCGTGCACCTGACCCTGATCTCCGGGCGTGACCCGCACCACATCGCCGAGGCGCAGTACAAGGCGCTGGCCCGGGCGCTCCGCGCCGCCGTGGAGCCCGACCCGCGGGTGACCGGCGTGCCGAGCACGAAGGGTGCCTTGTGACCGCACCGCGGGTGGTGGTGCTCGACTACGGCTCGGGCAACCTCCACTCCGCGACGCGTGCCCTCACGGCCGCCGGCGCCGACGTGGTGCTCACCGCCGACCGTGACCAGGCGCTGGCCGCCGACGGCCTGGTGCTGCCGGGTGTGGGCGCGTTCGCCGCCTGCATGGCCCAGCTGCGCGCCGTGGGCGGGGTGGAGATCGTGGGGGAGCGGGTGGCCTCCGGGCGTCCGCTGCTCGGCATCTGCGTCGGCCACCAGGTGCTGTTCGCCACCGGCGACGAGCACGGCCAGGTCACGCCGGGCTGCGGCGTCTACCCGGGCGCTGTCACCCAGGTGCCTGCCGTACGCCTGCCGCACATGGGCTGGAACACCGTGCAGACCCCCGGGGGTTCGGCGATGTTCGCCGGCGTCGAGCAGGAGCGGTTCTACTTCGTGCACTCGTACGCAGCGCAGGGCCCGGCCGACGCCCCCGAGGGGTCGCTCGTGACGACCACCAGCCACGAGGACCGTACCTTCGTCGCCGGCATCGAGCAGGGCCCGGTCTGGTCCACCCAGTTCCACCCCGAAAAATCGGGAGCCGCGGGCGGGCGCCTGCTGCGCAACTGGACTCGCACCCTCTAAACCGAGGACTCGCCATCAAGGCGGCAGCTTCGTTCCGATGTCGGAACCAAACTGCCGCGTTCATCCCTGTGACGGCTGGGCCTGAGGCAGCGACGCTCTCCGGTAGGGTCTGGCCCGTGGAACCTCTCGTGCTGCTCCCCGCCGTCGACGTGCAGGGCGGTCAGGCCGTCCAGCTGGTCCAAGGCGTCGCCGGTAGCGAGAAGGTGTTCGGCGACCCGCGCGCCGCGGCTCAGCGCTGGCAGGACGACGGTGCCGAGTGGATCCACCTGGTCGACCTGGACGCGGCCTTCCGCCGCGGGTCCAACGCCGAGGTGATCGCCGAGATCGTCGGCAGCCTGGACATCGACGTCGAGCTCTCCGGCGGCATCCGCGACGACGCCTCCCTGGAGCGGGCCCTGGCCACCGGCTGCCGCCGCGTGAACATCGGCACGGCCGCGCTCGAGGACCCCGAGTGGTGCGAACGTGTCATCGCCGAGCACGGTGACCGCATCGCCATCGGCCTCGACGTCAAGGGCACCCGCCTCGCGGCGCGCGGCTGGACCACCGAGGGGGGCGACCTGCACGAGACCCTGGACCGTCTCTCCACCGCCGGCTGCGCACGCTTCGTGGTCACCGATGTGGCCTCCGACGGCATGCTCACCGGCCCCAACCTGGGCCTGCTCGCTGACGTCTGCTCCCGCACCGATGCCGCTGTCGTCGCCTCGGGCGGCATCTCCACCCTCGACGACCTCCGGGCGCTGAGCGGCATGGTGAACCAGGGCGTGGAGGGGGCGATCGTGGGGACCGCCCTCTACGTGGGTGCGTTCACCCTCCCCGAGGCGCTCGCCGTGACCCGTACCCCCGTGGAGGCCAGCCGATGACCGCCGTGACGACGCAGGGCGAGGGCCAGCTGCGCCCGCCGCCGCCGATCGAGGGCCGGATGGCCGACCTGCTGGCCGGCAAGAAGATCGTGATGACCGGTGTCACCGGGTTCATCGGAGAGCAGATCCTGTGGAAGGTGCTCACCGAGTGCCCCCTGACCAAGGTCGGCGTGCTGGTGCGCCGCAAGGGCTCGGTCAGCGCGCGCGACCGCATGGTCTCCCTGGTGGGCAAGAAGATCTTCGCCGACCTCCGCGCCCAGGCCGGCAGCGCCGCCGAGCTGGTCGACCAGCGCGTCGAGGTCATCGAGGGCGACCTGCCCAACGTGCCCACGCTGCCCGACGACATCGACGTGCTGCTGCACTGCGCGGGCGACGTCTCGTTCGACCCGCCCATCGACCAGGCGTTCATGACCAACGTCATCGGCACCAAGGCGCTGCTGGGGAGGTTCCTGGAGTCGGTCACCGACGACCACGGCAGCCTGAGGCGCATCCCGCACTACGTGCACGTCTCCACGGCGTTCACCGCGGGCCGCCGCCGTGGTGCCATCCCGGAGGCGCCGCACCAGCACGACATCGACTACAATGCCGAGACGGCCGCGGCGCTCGCCATGAAGGACCACCTGGAGGCGGAGTCGCGGACGGCCAAGCAGCTCACGAAGCTGCGCAAGGAGGCCGAGCGGCTGCACCGGCAGGCAGGCTTCCTCACCACCGCCGAGGACACCGAGCGGCGCCGCAAGGAGTGGGTGACCCAGCAGCTGGTCGCCGCGGGCACCGAGCGCGCCCGCTCGCTGGGCTGGACCGACGTCTACACCTTCGCCAAGGCGATGGGCGAGCGGGTCGTCGCCGACATGGGCAAGGACATCCGGGTCTCGATCGTCCGCCCCGCCATCGTGGAGTCCAGCCTCACCTACCCCCACCCGGGGTGGATCGAGGGCTTCAAGATGGCCGACCCGATCATCCTGGCGTACGGCCGCGGCAACCTCCCCGAGTTCCCGGCCTCGCCCGACGCGGTGATCGACATCGTGCCGTGCGACATGGTCGTGAACGCGATCCTGGTGGCCTGCGCGACGCAGCCCGAGGTCGGCGTCCCGGAGTTCTACCACTCCAGCTCCGGCCACAAGAACCCCCTCACCTTCCGCGGCATCTTCGAGCAGGTCCACGAGTACTTCGAGAAGCGCCCGTACGCCGAGGGGCAGAACGCCAGCAAGCTGGCCGTCTGGGAGTTCCCGGGGGCGGAGCCGGTGGAGCGCCTGCTGCAGACGTCGGAGGTGCTGCACCGGTTCGCTGAGCGGGCACTCTCGTACGTTCCTCGCGGTGCCCGGACCCGCCGCCTCGCCACCCAGCTCGACAAGGGCGGCTCGCAGCTCACGTTCCTGCGCAAGTACCTCTCGCTCTACTCGGAGTACCTGCAGTCGGAGCTGCACTTCGTCGACGACCGCGCCCGGGCGCTCAGCCACTCGCTGCGACCAGAGGACCAGGAGACCTGGGCCTTCGACACGGCGTCGTTCGACTGGCGCCACTACCTGCAGGACGTGCACATCCCTGCCATCACCGACCCCGTGAAGCGGCTGGAGGCGGCCCGCAAGCGCCGCGGGGAGCGGTCGGCCACCTTCCGTACGCTCACGCCGCTCGCCGAGGGCGCCCCCAGGCCGGACGTCCTGGCCGCGTTCGACCTCGACGGCACCGTGCTGTCGACGAACGTGCTGGAGACCTACCTGTGGGCCCGGTTGCCCGAGCTGTCGGCCGGCGGCCGGGTGCGGGAGGTGGCCGGCGTGATCAGCCAGCTGCCCGGCTACCTGACCGCGGAGCGGCGCGACCGGGGCACCTTCCTGCGCTCGGTCTACCGCCGCTACAAGGGCGCGGACCTCGCCTCGCTGGAGGCGTTCATCGACCGCACCATGGCCCCCCACATGCTCGACCGGATGTCGCCCGACGCCATCCGGCGGGTGCGGGAGCACCGCGACGCCGGCCACACCACCATCTTGATCACCGGCGTGATCCGGCCGCTGACGCGCCCGTTGGAGCCGTTGTTCGACGTCATCGTGGCCGCCGAGCTGGCAACCGACGAGAACGGTGTCTGCACCGGCTTCCTCACCGGCCCGCCGATGGTCGGTGAGTCGCGGCCGGCCTGGCTGCGCCACTACGCCACGCTGCACGGCATCGACCTGCAGCAGAGCTTCGCCTACGCCGACAGCCACGTCGACCTGCCCATGCTGCAGGCCGTCGGCTACCCGGTCGCCGTCAGCCCCGACCTCGGCCTCCAACGGGCCGCCAAGGCCAGTGGCTGGTCGAGCGTCGACTGGTCGGCGAGGTCTCCCGCCCCCCGCTGGATCCTTCCTTCCTAGGCACCTGAGGAGCACCCGTGTCACGTCCAGGTTTCGCTCTCGAGGTCGACGAGCGCACCCCGCCCCTGCTGGTGCGGTCGTCCGCCGGCGTCCGGCTGGAGAAGTTCCCGCTGGGGACCCAGGTCGTCTACCCCAGCGACGGTCAGCGCTGGGGCAACGCGGTCGAGATGACCGCGGCCGCCCTGGCCGGCCCGACGGGGGCCGAGCCGCTGGCGGCCGTGCTGCGCCCCGGCATGCGGCTCACCATCGCGTTCTCCGACGCCACGGTGCCCACCCCGTGGGCCGCCGACGACGTGCGCCGGGTCATGGTGGAGCAGGTGCTGGAGCTCGCCGCCAAGGCCGGGGTCGACGACGTCGCGCTGGTCGCGGCGTGCGGCATCCGGCGCCGGCTCACTGACGACGACCTGCGGCGCATCCTCGGCGAGCGGGTGAGCCGCAGCTTCGCCGACGACCCGCGTCTGACCAGCCACGACGCGTCCGACGACGCCGCGCTGAAGACCGTGGGCGAGGTCGAGGGCGAGCAGGTGCGGATCAACAGGCGGGTCGCCGAGTCCGACCTGGTGGTGCTCGTTGGCTTGGTCACGGGCCGTGAGCGCGCGGGGTGGGGCGAGGTGGTGTCGGGCCTGGGGTCGGCGGCCACCATCGACATCGCCCGCACGCACGCCGCCGACGTCGAGGCGGCGGTCGCGGGCAGCGTACGGATGGTCTCGCTCGCCGCCGTGCTCGGCACGCCTGCCTACACCGGGCCGCTGCGGTTCCTGGCCTCCCGGGAGTGGGAGTGGGGCGTCAAGGACCAGGCCGCGTTCCTGGCGACGCGGCGCGCGCTCGCCACCGCCCCGGTGCAGGCGGCGCGGGTCCTGTACGGCGGGCGTACGGCCGACTACCCGATTCTCGGCGTCCACTGCGGCGACGTGGCGCAGGTGCGCGAGCTCGCGCAGGAACAGCTCCGGGAGGCGCAGGCCGTGACCGTGCCCGGCGTGGCCGACGTGCTGGTCGCGGGCGTCCCGGCGGTGCACCCGGCGGCTCCCGACGCCGACGGCTCCCCGCTGGGGGCCGCGTGGTGGGTGCTCCACCACTGCTACGGGCTGGGTGGCAGCCAGCCGGTGGTTCGCGAGGGCGGTGCGATCGTCGCGTTCGACCGGCTCGGCGACCGGTTCTCCACGCGCCACCACAGCGCCGCGGCCGACTTCGTGGCGGAGGTGCTCCCGCGCACGGTGGACCCGGCCGAGATCCGGGCCCAGTTCCAGGACCGGTACGTGAACGACCCCTGGTACCTGGAGCTCTACCGGCAGCGCAACGCCTTCCACCCGTTGCTCGCCTTCCACCAGTGGTACGACATGCAACCGGCCATCGCCGCCTGCCCCGACATCGTCTTCGTCGGCGGCAAGCGCCACACCGCCGAGGTGATGGGGTTCCGCGCCGCGACCACGTACGCGGACGCTCTGGAGATCACCTCCTCGCGGCTGGGCCGCCGGCCCGCGGTGACGTACGTGCGTGACGGGGTGGGCGTGCAGGTGGTGACCGGATGACCCGGGAGCTCGCCTCGTGGGCGGAGCGCCCGTCCACGAGCAGCGACCGGCTGCTCCACAACCCGTTCGGCGGCTTCGGTGCCGATCTCCGTCAGGTCGGCCGCTACTGGCGCTGGGGTCGTGGCTCGCACCGCCCGGTGTCGTTGCTGCGCCTGGCGCCCGAGCAGCTGGGGGAGCGCCCTGGCGGCATCCGGCAGCGGCTGCGTGACCCGTTCGTCGGCCTGCTGCGCTGGGCACGTGTCGAGGTCACCGGGCTCACCCCGAGCTCGGAGCAGCGAGTCGCCGTGGCCCATGTCGAGACGCCTGCCGACCTGGCGGTGCTGCTGGAGTCGGTGCCCAAGCACTGGCGCGCCGTCACCGGCAAGGCACCCGGCTCGCTGCCGACGGGCAGGTCGTTGCTGTTCGCCACCGACTTCGCCTCGGCAGGCGCCGACGAGGTCGTCCAGGCGGCTGCCGCTCTCGCCACCCGCGCAGGCGTGCCGCTGCTGCCCATGGTGGTGCGCCGGCTCACCTCCGGCCTGCCGGCCGACGACGAGTCCCGTACGCCCCGGCCCAAGCGCATCGACGAGGTGCTCGTGCGCTACGCCGACCCGGTGACCGGCACCGACGCCTCAGCCGCCGCACAGGTGGCACAGGAGCGGGTGGGTGACCTGATCGCCGAGGATGACGCCACCTGGTGGCAGGTCGCCACCGGCGCCGTGGAGTCGCCCCTGGTCAGGCCGATGCCGTCGTGGCGCCGGCAGTGGGAGCGTACGGACCCGACCCGCAACGCCGGCCGGTCCCGCCGCCAGATCTGGCGCTGACCGCAGGCGAGGCCGGGTTGAGCAAAGGCAGCTGGTCGAGACGCTTAAGACGGCGGCGTCATCAGGCGTCACCCGCTAGGCGAGTGGCGTAGCCGGGCTAGAGTGTCCCCCGGTCCAGGCACGGTTGACGAGGGAAGGGAGGACCCATGAGCGGTCACTCCAAGTGGGCGACGACGAAGCACAAGAAGGCGGTCATCGACGCCAAGCGCGGCAAGCTGTTCGCGAAGCTCATCAAGAACATCGAGGTCGCGGCCCGTACCGGTGGTGGCGACCCGGCCGGCAACCCCACCCTGTACGACGCCATCCAGAAGGCCCGTAAGACGTCGGTGCCGCTCGACAACATCGAGCGCGCGGTCAAGCGTGGCTCCGGCGCGGAGGCCGGCGGCGCCGACTACCAGACGATCATGTACGAGGCGTACGGCCCGGCCGGCGTCGCGGTGCTCATCGAGTGCCTGACCGACAACCGGAACCGCTCGGCCAGCGACGTCCGCGTCGCGGTCACCCGCAACGGCGGCACCATGGCCGACGTCGGCTCGGTGCAGCGGCTGTTCTCCCGCAAGGGCGTCATCGAGCTGGCCAAGAAGCAGGGCGGCAAGGAGGTCAGCGAGGACGACCTGCTCGAGGCCACGCTCGACGCCGAGCCCGAGGACATCGCCGACCAGGGCGAGGGGTTCACCATCACCGCCGACCCCAACAACCTGGTGGCCGTCCGCACCGCGGTGCAGGGCGCCGGGCTCGACTACGAGTCCGCAGAGGTGGCGTTCGTCCCGTCCTTCGAGCAGGCCATCGACGACATCGATCCCGCACGCAAGCTCGTGAAGCTGCTCGATGCGCTGGAGGACCTGGACGACGTGCAGAACGTCTACTCCAACGACGCGTTCGCCCCTGAGGTCGAGGCCCAGCTCGACGACGAGTGACCCCGGCGTTTCTCCCCGGGCCGCGCCGCCTCGACCGCTAGGGTCTCGAACACCTGTACGGAAAGGGGCGCGATGCTGGTGCTGGGGGTCGATCCTGGGCTGACGCGGTGCGGGGTGGGCGTGGTGACCGGGTCGCCGGGCCGCGCCGAGCTGGTGGAGGCCGGTGTCGTCCGTACGCCGCCGCAGCTCGACATCGCCCGCCGCCTGCTGCAGATCGAGGAGGGCCTGGAGGCGTGGGTCACCCGCCACCGGCCCGACGCCCTGGCGGTGGAGCGCGTCTTCGCGCAGCACAACGTGACCAGCGTGATGGGCACCGCGCAGGCGGCCGGCATCGGCATGCCCGAGGTGGCGGTGTACGACGCGCCGGAGATCAACGCCTTCGCCACCGGCGCCAACCGCAACAACGCGCTGGTGGCCGTGTCGACCGGGCTGTTGCGCGCCATGCACCGCGACGAGGTGGAGGCGGTGCTGGGACACGAAGTCAGTCATGTGGCCAATGGCGACATGGTGACGATGGCGCTGCTGCAGGGCGTGCTGAACACCTTCGTCATCGTGCTGGCGCGTGTGGTCGGACGGGTGGTGGACGGTTACCTGTCCGGCGGCCGCAGCGAAG
>CAKZHP010000010.1 GCA_936924635.1 uncultured Propionibacteriaceae bacterium | reverse complement strand
GCCGCGCCGGCCACGACCACGAAGGCGCCGGCACCGGCGACGACGACTGCGGCGCCCGCCGCTCCTCCGGCTGCCTCTGGCCCGGCCAGCTCCCGCGCCCAGGGCGCGGTGAACTACGCGCTCTCGCAGGTCGGCAAGTCCTACGTCATGGGCGCCACGGGCCCCAACGCGTACGACTGCTCGGGTCTGACCGGAGCCGCGTACCGCTCGGTCGGTGTCTCGCTGCCGCGCACGTCGCAGGCGCAGTACGGAGCGGGCACGCCGGTGAGCCTCTCCCAGCTCCAGCCCGGTGACCTCGTCTTCTACTACTCGGGGATCAGCCACGTCGGCATGTACATCGGTGGCGGCAAGATCGTCCACGCCGCGAACCCGCGCAGCGGTGTCACGACCGCCAGCGTGACCTCGATGCCGTTCATGGGCGGTCGTCGCGTCGCCTGAGGCGGCTCGCGGCACCCTGTCGGCAGCAGTGAGGCCGGGTGGGCCATGCCCACCCTGATCGTCACGAACGACTTCCCACCCCGCACGGGAGGGATCGAGTCCTTCGTCCGTACGGTGTGTGGCCTGCTCGACGACGACGTCGTCATCCTCACCCGGTCCGAGCCACACCTGCAGACCGACCAGTACGACGCTGGGCTGGGGTTCCCCGTCCACCGGGTTGCGGGCCCGTTGCTCCCCACGCCCAGGCTTGCCAAGACGGCGCTCGCCCTCGCGGTCGAGCACCAGACCAGCTCTGTGCTCTTCGGCGCCGCCGCACCGCTCGCGCTGCTGAGCCGGCCCCTGCGCCCGCTGGCCGCCCGGGCCGTCGCACTGACGCATGGCCACGAGGTCTGGTGGTCGCGTGTCCCCGGCACGCGCGGAGCCCTCCGCCGCATCGGCGCCGACGTCGACGCTCTCGGCGTGATCTCCGACCACACGGCGTACGCGATCAGCGGGGCGTTGCGCGCCGCCGACCGTCGCAAGCTGGTCACGCTGCCCCCGCCGGTCGACCTGACCCGGTTCAGCCCCGGGCCGCCGTGCCCAGACCCCGTGGTTCTCGCCGCCGGCCGGCTCGTGCCGCAGAAGGGGTTCTCGACGCTCCTCGACGCCTGGCCCGCGGTGCTTCAGCACCTCCCCGATGCCCGCCTCCGCATCGTCGGCGAGGGCCCGGACCGGCGCCGGCTGGAACGGCGCGCGCGTGCACTGCGCGGCGTGACGTTCCTGGGAGCCCAGCCGCACGGCGTGATGCCGGTGGTGTACCGCTCCGCGCGCGTGCTGGCCCTGCCCGTGCGCAGCCTGCTGCACGGCCTGTACGCCGAGGGCCGCGGGCTGGTGTTCAGCGAGGCCGCCGCCTGCGGGCTGCCCGTCGTCGTGGGCGACTCCGGCGGGGCGCCGGAGACGGTGGTCGACGGTGTCACCGGCAGTGTCGTCCCCCCGGAGGATCCCGCCGCGCTCGCGGCATCGGTGCTGTCCTACCTGGCCGACCCGGCGGCGGCCCGGGAAGCAGGGCTGCGCGGCCGCGAGCACGTCCGCCGCACCTCTGAGGCGGGTCTCGTCCGCGCCCGCCTTCGCCACGCACTCGGCCTGCCGGGGTGAGCCCGCCCTCACCTGGATCACTGCTGGAGGAGACCGGCGCATAAGATGTCACGCCGGAAGGGGGCACGTGCTCAGCATCGGGGTGGACATCGGCGGCACCAAGGTCGCCGCGGGCGTGGTCGCGCTGGACGGGTCCGTTCTCGACCGCCTGGTGCTCCCGACCCCCAGCGCATCCCCCCAGGCCGTCGAGGACGCCATCGTCGGGGCGGTCGACCAGCTCCGCGCCTCCTACCCGGCCGCGGCCGTCGGCATCGGCGCCGCCGGGTGGGTGGACTCCGACCAGGCCCTCGTCCGTTTCTCCCCGCACCTCGCCTGGCGCAACGAACCCCTGCGCGACCGGCTGCGCGACCGCATCGAGCTGCCCGTCATCGTCGACAACGACGCGAATGCCGCCGCCTGGGCGGAGTACCGGTTCGGGGCCGGCCGCGGGGCGACCGTGATGGTCTGCGTCACTCTGGGCACCGGCATCGGCGGGGCGCTCGTCGTCGACGGTCGCCTGTTCCGCGGCAGCTTCGGGATGGCCGGGGAGTGGGGCCACATGTCGGTGGTGCCCGACGGGCACTGGTGCGCCTGCGGCAACCGCGGCTGCTGGGAGCAGTACGCCTCCGGCAACGCCCTGGTCCGGGAGGCGCGGGCCCTCGTGGACACCGGCGCCCCGCAGGCCGCGCGGCTGCGAGCCGTGGTGGAGAGCACCGGCACCCTGACCGGCCCCGATGTCACCGCTGCCGCCCTGGCCGGCGACAAGCCTGCCGAAGAGCTCATCGCCGACGTCGGCACCTGGCTCGGTCGCGGCGTCGCCAACCTGGCCGCGGCGCTGGACCCGCAGCTGTTCGTCGTGGGCGGTGGCGTCAGCGAGGCCGGAGGCCTCCTCATGCGGCCCGCCATCGGTGCCTTCGAACGTCACCTCACCGGCCGCGGCTACCGCCCGACGGCCCGGCTGGCGCTCGCACACTTCCGCAACGATGCCGGCCTGATCGGGGCGGCCGACCTGGCGCGGCACTCCATCACCGAGCCGCCCGGTGTGATGTCGGCCTTCTGGCCGTGGCGCCGTGCCCCGCGACGGCAGCGGCTCCGCCGGCTGCGCGACTCGTTCCTGGCCGACTGAGCGCAGGGTCTCCCGGCCGGCTCAGACGACGGCACCGCCCTCGTCGTCGTCCCGGTCCCGCGGGAGCCGGCCGAGCAGCACCAGCACTCCCAGGCAGACGCCACCGAGACCCACCCAGCTGCCCCACCAGCGCGGCACCAGGTCGACGAGCATGCCGACCAGCACCACGGCACCGACCACGACCAGACCGATGCCCAGCCACGCCGGCGAGGAGAGGCGGCCCACGGGCGGCAACGGCTCCGGCTTGTATCCCTCCCCGTCGTCGAGCTCCTCAGGCGGGGTCCACGACCGCGGGCTGGGCAGCTGCGACAACGGCACGATCCGCGCCGGCACCGTACGACCGCGGGCGTCGTCCTCCTCGGCGACCGGCGACGCGGGGCTCAGCGCCGGCCCCGCGCCGAACTCCGTCTCCATGAGCGCCCGGAAGCGGTCGTCGACGTCGTCGTCGGTCATGCGCCGTGCGCCCGTACGAAATCCGCCGCCTCGGCCACGATCAGGGGGGCGTCGTGGTCGAGCGTGGCCACGTGGTGGCTGCGCTCGAGCACCACCTCGCGCGTCTCCGCCGATGACACGGAGGAGAGGATGAGCTCGGCAGAGCTGGGGTCCACCACGTGGTCCGTACGCGACCGGAGCAGCAGCAACGGGCACGTGACCTGGGGCAGGTCCTTGCGGACCGCGGCCCACAGGCGCGTCAGCTCGGCCACCGAGCGCAGGGGAGTGCGGTCGTACGCATGCTCGGTGACGCCCTCCTTGGCGATGTCGTCGCCGATCGCGGCCAGCGACCTCACGCCCCGCGAGAGCACCGGCATGAACCAGAACCGGCGGTCCCGGGTGCGTACGGAAGGGTTGACCAGCACCAGGGACGAGACGGGGTGGTGCGCGGCGAGCCGCAGCGCCAGCGAACCTCCCATGGAGAGGGCGAGCACGGCGACGTGGTCGGTCTGCTCGGCCAGCCTCAGGTAGGCCCGCTCGGCGCCTGCGTACCAGTCGGTCCAGCTGGTCGCCTCCAGGTCTTCCCACCGGGTGCCGTGCCCAGGCAGCAGCGGCAGCTCGACGCGGAACCCCTCGGCGGCGAGCGCCAGCGCGGTGGGCCGGAGCGAGGCGGGGCTGCCGGTGAAGCCGTGGACGAGGAGGATCCCGGTGCGCCCCGTGCCGGCCGAGACCGGACGCGCGTGCTCAGGAAGGCCTGCTGGGAGGGTCACCAGGTCATCGTAGGAGCATTGGTCCCGACGCGGCCCAGACATGAGGGTAGGGTTCGCTGCGCCCGGAGCCGAAGGGGGAGCCATGTTGTACACGCTGTTCAAGTACCTCCTGTTCGCACCCGCCATCCGGCTCTTCCGGCCCCGCATCGAGGGCACCGAGAACATCCCGGCCACCGGGGGCGCGGTCCTCGCCGGCAACCACATCTCGGCGGGGGACACGCTCCTGCTGCCCGCGATGATCCGGCGCCGCATGACCTTCCCGGCGAAGGCGGAGCTGTTCGTCGGGCACAACCTCTCGTCACGGGTGGTCGCCTGGTTCCTCAAGGCGGTGGGTCAGGTGCCCATGGACCGCTCCGGTGGGCGCGCCTCCGTCGACGGGTTGCGGCCCGTCATGGAGGTGCTGCAGCAGGGTGGCCTGGTCGGCATCTTCCCCGAGGGCACCCGGTCTCGCGACGGGCGTCTGCACCGGGGCCGTACGGGTGTTGCCCGGCTCGCTCTGAGCGCGCGCGTGCCCGTGATCCCGGTCGGTTTCTACGGCACCGAGCTGCACAAGGGCCCGTTCGGCATCCCGGTGATGCGGCGGCCGGTGATGCGCATCGGCGTCCCGATCGACCTGTCAGAGCACTACGACGCGGAGCCGACCGGAGGGCTGCTGCGCCAGGTCACCGACCAGGTGATGGCGGAGATCCAGCGACTGACCGGGCAGGAGTACGTGGACGCGTACGCCGGCACGACCCGCGCCGAGAAGCTGCTCGCGGAGCAGCAGACCGTCGAACCCGCCGCCGGGGCCGGTGCGGAGCAGGCGGACCCGGCCTGATGCCGTCGCTGCTGGTGGCGGCCCGGCACCGCCACAGCCCGGCGTCGCAGGTGCTGCTGATGCCGCTGTTCAACATCCTGGTCTGGATGCGCGTCGCGCTCCTCGTGCACGCCCTGGTCGTCAACCTGCTGCGTTACGACCAGGTCGCCCACAAGGGCACCCTGGTCGCGATGATGCTGGTGATGGCCGCCGAGACCGCGCTGGCCTCGTACGCGTACGCACGGCCCACCGGCCGTACGCTCCGGTTCGCGGTCGTCGACCTCCTGGTGTCGGTCATGTTCGTGGGCGCCTCGGCGTGGGTGCTGGGCCCGGCGTACGTGCCGGACTACCTCTCCGTCACCGGCTACTGGGCTGTCGGGGCGCCGCTGGTGCTGGCCATCGGCCACAACGTCTGGCTCGGCACCGCCGCGGGTCTCCTGCTGGGGGCCGTCAAGGTCGCGTCGCACCCCTCGCTCGACCCGAACGCGTGGAGCGCTGTGGTCCTGTACGGCCTGATCAGCCTGGGTTTCGGGCTGCTCGTGGAGTTCCTGATCGCCTCCATGAGCGAGCGGGACCGGGCCTTCGCCGCCACCGCGGCGCTGGCGGAGCGGGAACGACTCAACCGCATCGTGCACGACGGGGTCCTTCAGGTGCTGGCGCTGATGGAGCGGGAGGGTCCAGGTCTCGGCCCGCGCGGGGAGAGACTGGCGCGGGTCGCGCGTGAGCAGGAGAGCCGGTTGCGGGCGCTGCTGTCGGACCGCGACGTGGATCTTGACGGCGACCAGTCCAGGCGCGACCTGATCGCGGTCCTCGACCGGCATGCCTCCAGCACCGTGACCGTCTCCACCATGGCCGACCAGCTCGTGGTCAGCGAGGACCTCGCTCAAGAGCTAGACGGGGTGGTGAGCGAGATCCTCACGAACGTGACCAAGCACGCCGGGCCCGCGGCGCAGGCCTGGGTGCTGCTGGAGCAGGAGGGGCGTGAACTGATCGTGTCGATCCGCGACAACGGCGTGGGCACCACGGGCGAGAGGTTGACGGCCGCCGGGGTGGAGGGCCACGTCGGGGTCAAGGACTCGATCCGCGGGCGGATGCGCGACCTGGGCGGCCAGGCACTGGTGCGCGCAGAACCCGGTCGCGGGGTTGAATGGGAGCTCAGGATCCCGGTGGAGTGAGAGGACGCTGATGAGAGAGGGCAGTCAGGGGGCGGGCCGACGGGTGATGCTCGTCGACGACCACCCCATGTGGATCGAGGCGCTCAGCGGCGACCTCGCCGAGGACGGGTTCGAGATCGTCGCGACCGCCGCCACCGGCAGCGAGGCGTTGCGCCGGGCCCGCGCGACCCGCCCTGACGTGCTCGTGATGGACCTCCAGATCCCCGAGCCCGACGGCGCCACCTGCACCGAGATCCTGCTCAAGGAGTTCCCGGAGATGCACGTGCTGGTGATCTCCGCGTCCGGCGAGCGGGAGGACGTGCTGCGCGCCGTCAAGGCGGGGGCCAAGGGCTACCTCGTGAAGTCGGCGTCACCGGACGAGCTGCGAGAAGGCGTGCGGCGTACGGCCGACGGCGACGCGGTGTTCACCCCCGGCCTCGCGGGGCTCGTGCTGGGCGAGTTCCGCCGCATGGTGACCGACGCGCAGCGCTTCGACGACACCGGCCCCGAGCTCACCAGCCGCGAGACCGAGGTGCTGCGTCGGGTCGCGAAGGGGATGGCGTACAGGGAGATCGCCGACGAGCTCTTCGTGTCGCACCGCACCGTGCAGAACCACGTGCAGAACGTGCTGCGCAAGCTGCAGCTGCACAACCGGGTCGAGCTCACCCTGTACGCCATCGAGCGCGGGTTCCAGGACCCGGAACCCTGATCGGGGGACGGGGGCGGGGGACGGTAGCCTTGCTCGCCGTGACCGACATCCCCGCGCTCGACGCCCTGCACGCCCTCGGACCGGCGCAGCAGCCGACGTATCGGGACCAGGCGCGCCTGGCGGCGGTGGTGTCGTCGCTGCGCAAGCTGCCGCCGCTGGTGTTCGCCGGCGAGTGCGACGACCTGCGGTCCCGGATCGCCGACGTCGCGGCCGGCAACGCGTTCATCCTCCAGGGCGGCGACTGCGCCGAGACCTTCGACGGCGTGAACGCCGCCTCCATCAGAGGCCGGCTCCGGGTGCTGCTGAGCATGGCGGTCGTGATGACGTACGCGGCCCAGGTGCCGGTGGTGAAGATCGGGCGCATCGCGGGGCAGTTCGCCAAGCCGCGCTCCTCCAACGACGAGGTCCGCGACGGGGTGACGCTGCCGGCGTACCGGGGCGACGCCGTCAACGGGTACGAGTTCACCGCCGAGGCCCGTGAGCACGACCCGGGTCGCCTGCTGGGTGTCTACAACGCGTCGGCGGCGACGCTCAACCTGGTGCGGGCCTTCGTCAAGGGCGGCTTCGCCGACCTGCGCAGCATGCACTCCTGGAACGCGGACTTCGTGCGCAACCTCAAGGTCTCGGAGCAGTACGAGAAGCTCACCGCCGAGATCGACCGTGCGCTGGCGTTCATGGTGGCGTGCGGGGTGGACGACGAGGCCTTCCGTACGGTCGACTTCTACGCCAGCCACGAGGCGCTGCTGCTCGACTACGAGCACGCCATGACGCGGATCGACTCCCGCACGGGCAATCCGTACGACGTCGGCGGTCACTTCATCTGGATCGGCGAGCGGACCCGCCAGCTCGACGGCGCCCACGTGGCGCTGATGAGCGCGATGCGCAACCCGGTCGGCTGCAAGCTCGGCCCCTCCACCTCGCCCGCCGATGCGGTGGCGCTGGCGGAGCGGCTCGACCCTGAGCAGCAGCCGGGCCGGCTCACGTTCATCACGCGCATGGGCAAGGACAAGGTGCGCGACCTGCTGCCGCCCATCGTCGAGGCGGTCGAGGCGACCGGCCGCAAGGTGGCCTGGGTGTGCGACCCGATGCACGGCAACACGTACTCGTCGTCGACGGGCTACAAGACCCGCTCCTTCGACGACGTGGTCTCCGAGCTGGACGGGTTCTTCGACGTGCACGAGGCGCTGGGCACGTGGCCGGGCGGCGTGCACTTCGAGCTCACCGGCGACGACGTCACCGAGTGCGTCGGCGGCAGCGTCGACGTGTCGGAGGCGCAGCTCGCCGACCGGTACGAGACCGTGTGCGACCCCCGCCTCAACCGCCGGCAGTCGCTGGAGCTGGCGTTCTTCGTCGCCGACCGGCTGAGCACCAACGCCCGGAACCGCAAGAACGCGGTCCAGGACTGGTCCCCCATGGACTTCTGAGGGGCTTCCGGCGTGATCGATCTCCGCAGCGACACCCTCACGCGGCCCACGCTGGCAATGCGGCAGGCGATGCTCGCCGCCGAGGTGGGGGACGACGTGTACGGGGAAGACCCGACCGTCACCGCGCTGGAGGCGTACGCGGCCGGGCTGCTCGGTCACGAGGCGGCGCTGTTCTGCCCGACCGGGTCGATGGCGAACCTGCTCGGTGTGTGGTTGCTGGCCGAGCCGGGCACGGAGGTGCTCTGCGACGCGCAGGCGCACGTGGTGCGGGCCGAGATGGGTGCGCACGCGTCGCTGCACGGGGTCACCACGCGGAGCTTCTCGTCGCCCCGTGGCGTGGTCGACCCGGGTGACGTGCTGGGGATGCTCTCGATCGGCACCAGGCCGTACATCGTGGAGACCGGTGTGATGGCGCTCGAGAACACGCACAACTTCGGCGGCGGGACCGTGCAGCCGCTGGATGCGGTGGCGGCGGTGGCGGCGGGATGCCGAGAGGTGGGTGTGGCACTGCACCTCGACGGGGCCCGGCTGGGGAACGCGCAGGTGGCGACAGGTGTCGCGATGGGGGAGTACGGGCGGCTGTTCGACACCGTCACGCTCTGCTTGTCCAAGGGGCTCGGTGCGCCGGTGGGCACCGTGCTCGCGGCGTCGGCGGAGCGGATCGCCCGGGCCCGGGTGCAGCGCAAGCGTCTCGGTGGCGGGTGGCGCCAGGCAGGGATGCTGGCGGCGGCCGGGATGTACGCGCTGGAGCACCACGTCGATCGTCTGGCTGACGACCACGAGGCGGCGGCGGCGTTCGCTCTGACGCTCGAGGAGCGGGCGCCGGGGGCGGTGCTCGGGCCCGTGGAGACGAACATCGTGGTCATCGGCACGGGGGAACGGCCGTCCACCCAGGTCGCGGCCGCAGCTCGGGACGCGGGCGTGCTGGTGTCGGTGGTCGGGCCGCGTACGGTGCGGGCGGTGACGCACCTGGACGTGAGCCGTGACGACTGCGTGGAGGCCGGCGCTGCGCTGGGCGGGGTGCTCGCGTCGGCGTGAGCGTACGGGTGCGTCTGAACGGGTGAGGCGGGGGGCGCGACGGATGTACGGGCGCGTGGCCGTGTGCTGGGGTGGAGGCATGGCATCTGAGAGCAAGACTGACCAGCTGACCTTCGACAACCCGGTGACGCGGCACCCCGACATCACCCCGCCCAAGCAGGACCAGGACATGCCCGGCCTCGACGCCGACCTGGAGCCCCAGACCGACCGCGGCCAGGAGACGTACCGCGGCACCGGCCGCCTCCAGGGCCGCAAGGCGCTCATCACGGGCGGCGACAGCGGCATCGGGTCGGCCGTGGCCATCGCGTTCGCGCGCGAGGGCGCGGACGTGGCGATCAACTACCTCCCCGCCGAGGAGGAGGACGCGGCGTTCGTGGCGCAGCTCATCGAGGCGGAAGGCCGCACCTGCGTGCGCATCCCGCTCGACATCACCGACCGCGCGGGCTCCGAGGAGGTCATCACGAAGGCCGTCGACGGTCTGGGTGGTCTGGACGCGCTCGTCATCAATGCGGGCAAGCAGGTCTCGGTCGACTCGATCGAGGACATCACCGACGAGCAGTTCGACCAGACGATGAAGACGAACGTGTACGCGATGTTCTGGATGTCCCGCGCCGCGGTGCAGCACCTGCAGCCCGGGTCGACGATCGTGATGACCACGTCCGTGCAGGCGTACAGCCCCGGTGAGGCGCTGCTCGACTACGCCATGACCAAGGGCGCCATCAACACCTTCGGCAAGGGCCTGGCCAAGCAGCTCGCGCCGAAGGGTATCCGTGTGAATCTCGTGGCCCCGGGCCCGATCTGGACGCCGCTGCAGGTGGTCGAGGGCCAGCCGAAGGAGAAGCTGCCCAAGTTCGGTAAGGACCAGCCCATCGGTCGCGCGGGACAGCCGGTCGAGCTCGCGCCGGCGTACGTCTTCCTGACCTCCCCCGAGAGCTCGTACGTGATCGGCGAGACCCTCAACGTCAACGGCGGGGTCGACTCGCCGTAGGTCTCGCTCCCGGGCGACCCATCGCTGGCCCGGCACGACGACGGCAAGCCCATCCGCCTCTGCTCGACCACGTCGAGCAGAGGCGGATGTGGTCTCTGGGTGCCTTCAGGAGCGCTCGCGGCCGGCGCGACGCCGCACGTCCTTCTCCTGTGGCAGTGCCTTGCTCCCCGGGAGGTGGGCCGGGGCGGACGCGGGCGGCACCACGGGGCCGACGTCACCGTCGGGGGCCTCGTCGAGGTCCACGATCACCGGGGCATGGTCTGAGGTCCCGGTGCCCTTGCGGGCCGCACGGTCGGTCCAGGCTGCACAGACGCGACCCGCCGCTCCCTGTGAGGCCAGCACGAGGTCGATGCGCATGCCGAGATCCTTGTGGAACATCCCGGCGCGGTAGTCCCAGTAGCTGAACACCCGCGGGGTGTCCTTCCAGCGCTCCCGCACCACGTCGATCAGCCCGAGGGCGGCGACGGCCTCACGTTCGGCGGGCGTGACATGAGTGTGCCCCGCGAAGGCCGAGGGGTCGAAGACGTCCAGGTCAGTGGGGGCGACGTTGATGTCGCCACAGACCAGCTGGTCGAGCGAGGTGCTGCGCACCTGGCCGGCGAGTGCGGCGAGCCATCGCAGCTTGTACGCGTAGTGGTCCGATCCGGGCTCTCGCCCGTTCGGGACGTACACGCTCGTGACCCGCAGCCCGCCGCAGGTCGCCGTGACGGCGCGCGCCTCAGGGTCGGGGTAGCCGGGCTCGTCCGGCAGACCCTTGACGGGGTCGTCCAGACCGACGCGGGACAGGAGCGCGACGCCGTTCCACTGGCCCAGACCATGGTGGGCGTACGCGTAGCCGAGCCGCTCCAGGTCGGCACCGAGTGCCTCGTCGAACCCCGCGTCGGACACCTTCGTCTC
Organism: uncultured Propionibacteriaceae bacterium; assembly: GCA_936924635.1. Lineage (GTDB taxonomy): Bacteria > Actinomycetota > Actinomycetes > Propionibacteriales > Propionibacteriaceae > Fen-668. Next base: position 17,968 of record CAKZHP010000010.1, on the reverse strand, counting down.
CTGGAGGCACACCACGTCTGGCCGCCGCTGCTCCAGCCACGGCAGCAGCCGGGGGATCCTCGGGCGGACGGAGTTCACGTTCCAGGTCGCGATGCGCACGCGACGGAGGCTACCGGGCCGGGACGGCGGCTCCGGGGGGAGTCATGCGACCACCGCACCTCTTGACGGATTGATCAGCCCCCTCCGCCTCTGCTCGACCACGTCGAGCAGAGGCGGAGGAGTCCCGACCGGCCTGGTCCTGCAGCCACGTCCCCAGGTGAATGACTGCGTCGGACAACACCCGGCCCGGGATGGACAACACCTCGGTCGGGACGGACAACACCCGCCCTCGGTCAGCGGCCAGAAAGTGTCAGAGCTCGTGCTCAGTCTGTCTCCATGACGACCCAGACAGCTGATCCTTCGCCCGTTCGCCCGGTGCGCGGTGATGTGCGCCTGCCCCACGGAGCACCTGCGCTCGAGGCGAGTGAGGTGCTTCACCGGCCCGCGATCCTTCGAGCGGTCCGTCGACGCCTCGATGTCTCCCAGCGTGAGCTCGCAGTGTCCCTCCGCGTGGCACACTCCACGGTGGCCCGCGCCGAGCTCGCCGACGGTGGGATGGAGCTCGATCTCCTCCTGCGTGTGCTCGGGCTTGCAGGGCTCCGGCTGGCCGTGGTGGACGCGGAGACCGGCGAGGAGCTGCCGGCCGAAGACACCGACACGGTCCACGACAAGGCAGGGCGCCGGTTCCCTCCGCACCTCGACCTCCACCCGCACTGGGTGCCGGCCCTGCGCCGCCGGGATGCGCTGCCTGGTCGCGTCGTCGGGTATCACCGTCGCGGGACCCGGGACTACCTGCACGCCAGCGGCCTTCGCAGGCGGCCGTCCCGCCATCTCACCCGGCCAGAGGTCTGGTGGGCGCGGCTCAGCTCCGAGGAGCAGGCCGAGCACCTGACCTTCACCACGTGGGTCGGTCCCCTGACAGTGGCGATGTGTCAGGCCGGGCTCGGTAGGTATGCCTCCCGGCCTGGCGGGCCCCTCCCCTGGAGACGGTGGCACGGGGCACAGCCGGGTGATCTTCCGCCGGCGTGGCTGCGGTCACGGCTGCGGATGGACGGCCCTCCTCTCCGCACCACGGCACTGCCGCGTCCCCGTGAGTGGGAGCCTCGCCGTCACCGACCTCAGGACGCAGGCAAGCCGACGGGGTTCGTCCCGTCAGCCGGATGTGCGTGGTGGCAGTCCGCCGCCTAGCCGGGTGCAGCTGGCATCGGCGCTGGCCGGCCCTGTCGTGGGGCTGCTGCCGGTGACCCCCTGCAGCCTGCGACCAGCACCCGGGGCGTACGCTGTCGGTGTCGAAAGGACGTCCAATGCTGGCCGCCGCCGTCGTCGTGGGCCTCGTCGCCACCGTCATCGTGGGCCGTTGGCTGCTGCTCCGAGGGCGTGGGACGCCCGTCCCGGCGAACGGGCTGTCGGTCGCCGCTCTTCTCCTGACCGGGGCTGCCTCCCTGTACTGGGCGCCCACCGTCCTCTCCGAGAGCAACGTCACATTCGCCTGGCTCTGGCTGCTCCTGCCCGTGGCAGTCGCAGGTGTCGCCGTCATGCCTCGCCGCTCCGTGCGCTGGGGAGCCGCGATCGTCCTGCTGCCCCTCATCCTGCTGGGAGCCGCCTCCGTCGGTCTCGCCTACCTGCCCGCCAGTCTGCTGATGTTCCTGAGCGCCGCAGCCACCCCGGCCGGGGACCCCAGCGACCCGGAGAGGATCGAGCATCTCGGCGAGCGTCGGCACGTCGCCGGGCGGCGTCCGTCGACCTGAGCAGCCACACCGCAGGGGTGGCGTTTCCTCGCTCATGGACGCGGGCAGGACCGGGCCCCCTGTGACACAGTGCTGTCATGCGCATCACCCACCTGGGCCACTCGGCCGTCCTGGTCGAGGTCGCCGACCGGCGCCTCCTCATCGACCCCGGCAACTTCTCGACCGCGTGGCACGACCAGACCGGTCTGGATGCCATCATGATCACCCATCAGCATCCCGACCACGTCGACCCGGAGCATGCGCCCGCCCTGGTGCACGCGAATCCCGACGCTCGCGTCCTGGTCGAGCCGCAGGTGCTCGACGCCGTCGAGCTCGACCGCGCTGAGGCGATCAAGAGCAGCACCACCGTCGTCCTGGGTGGCGTACGGATCAGCGCCGTGGGCGGCATGCACGCGGTCATCCACCGTGACCTCCCGCAGATCGGCAACGTCGGCCTGGTGATCGAGGCGGAGGGGGAGCCGACCCTCTTCCACCCCGGTGACAGCCTGGCGACGGTCCCGCGCGGGATCGACGTCCTCGCCGTCCCCGCGTACGGGCCGTGGGCCGCCATGAAGGAGACGATCGACTTCGTCCGCGACGTGAACGCGCCGACCGGTTTCCTGATCCACGAGGGACTGCTGAACGAGCGTGGCGTCGGTCTGGTCGCCCAGCGGGTGCCCGAGCTCACGGCCACCCGCCTCGAGCACACGGCTGTCGGGAAGGGCTGGGACGTTGCCTGACGTGACGCCTGTCGCGCGGCCCCGGGTCATGGTGCTGGGGGCTGGGGCCCGAGGGCGCGCGTACGCGGACTACGTCGCGCGCCACCCCGACGAGGGTGAGATCGTCGCTGTCGCCGACCACAACCCCGTACGCCGCCAGTGGTTCGCCGACACCTTCGACCTCCCGGCCGACCGGGTCTTCGTGAGCTGGGAGGAGGCCCTGGCGCAGCCGCGGCTCGCGGACCTGGTGACCGTGACCACGCAGGACGCCTACCACGTGGCGCCGGCCGTCGCGGCCGCCCGGCTGGGCTACCACATCCTCCTCGAGAAGCCGATGGCTCCGACCGAGGAGGAGTGCCGTGAGGTCGTCGCCGCCGTGGAGGAGGCGGGGGTGCTGCTGGCCGTGTGCCACGTCCTGCGCTACACACCGCACACGCTCGCGCTGCAGAAGCTCATCGCCGAGGGAGCCATCGGCGACATCGTGAGCATCGAGCACCTGGAGCCGGTCGGCTTCTGGCACTTCGCGCACTCGTTCGTGCGCGGGAGCTGGCGCAACGAGGCGGAGTCGAGCCCGGTGCTGCTGGCCAAGTCGTGCCACGACATCGACTGGCTGCTCGCCATCGCTGGGCGCCCGTGCACCCGGGTCTCCAGCTTCGGCTCGCTCATGCACTTCCGCCCCGAGAACCAGCCCCAGGACGCCGGCGAGCGGTGCGTCACCTGTCCGTCGCACGTGGAGAGCCGCTGCCCGTACTCGGCGAAGAAGCTGTACCTCGGCGCGCTCGCGCTCGGGCAGACGGGCTGGCCCGTCAATGTCATCACCGACGACGTGACCGAGGCGGGCGTCGAGAAGGCCCTCCAGGAGGGCCCGTACGGACGGTGCGCCTATCTGTGCGACAACGACGTGCTGGACCACCAGGTGGTCAACCTCGAGTTCGAGGGGGGGCTGACGGCGTCGTTCACGATGTCGGCGTTCACGACCATGCGTGGCCGGATGACCAAGATCTTCGGCACCATGGGGGAGATCTCCACCAACTCCGAGATCATCACCGTGGACGACTTCCGCACCTTCGACCACTACACCATCGACACCCGGTCCGGCGGGCAGAGCGCGGCCGACGGCCACGGTGGCGGCGACGACGGACTGATGAGGGCGGTGCTGGGCGCGCTCCGCACCGGCGACCCCTCCCTGATCCCGTCGGACGCCCAGCAGAGCCTGCAGAGTCACCTGATGGTGTTCGCCGCCGAACGGGCACGGACGTCGGGCACCGTGGAGCCGGTGCCGACTCGCTGAGCGACACCAGAGACGAGCCCCTCCGCCTCTGCTCGACCACGTCGAGCAGAGGCGGAGGGGCTCAGAGCTCGATCCGGATCCCCCGGGCGGAGGCGAGCTGACCCGTCAGCTCTAGCAGGTCGACGGGGGACACGGTCGCGTCGGCAAGCCCGCCGATCCCCTTGATGCCGGTCATGGTGCAGCCACGCACCGCGACCCTGGTGCAGCGCGCGTCATGGAGCTGAGCCTCGGTCAGCACACAGCCGTCCAGCGCGACGTCCTCCAGCCGTGCGCTGGTGAGGTCGGCGCCGGTCATCCGGCAGAGAACCGTACGCGCCGCAGCGTCGCCATCTTGAGGCTCGTTAGGTCGAGCAGGCAGTCCCGCAGCTCGACGTCGACCAAGGTGCAACCGGACAGGACCGCCCCTGTGAGACGGGCGCCGTCCAGCACCGTCCGGTGGACTCCTCACCGACGAGTGTCGCCAGGTCGGCCCCCTGGATGTCCAGGTCGGCCCACCGGGTCCGGTACCAGTGGGACCCGGCCATCGACCCGCCGCGCACCCGGCAGCCACTGAGCTCGACGAACTCGGAGTGGTGCTCGTCCCAGGCCGGGGCCTCGGCGTCCACACCCTGCAGCAGGGCGTCGTCGGGCACCGCCGCCGGGCCCAGGCCCACCCGTGTCGTCAGCGACTCGAGGCGTGGGGGCGCGGGAGGGCGCGGGGGGACCACACGGCTCTGCACCCGCCGAGCCTAGACGAGGCAGCACTGTCGGTCCGTGGGTGCGCGGGGCCGGCGGCGCCCCTGCTGCCTGGGACGTCGGCTGGCCGGCTGGGACGAGCCGCCGTCAGGGGCGCTGCTCCTGAGCACCCGGGCTCCCCACCCGATCTCCGTACGCCTCCACACTGCATCGTGACACCGGGCTCGGCACCTGCGACGCCACACTGCGGTCACCCAGGTCTTGAAGGCCCGGCATGGGCGAGGATGACGGCATGCTGCGGCCTCACGGCGTCGTGCCGGCGCTCGTCACCCCGCTCACCGAGCAGGGTGCTGTCGACGAGGCCGCGCTCCGCAGAGTCGTCGACCACGTCGTCGGACACGGCGTGCACGGGGTGTTCGCGCTCGGCAGCGCCGGAGAGATCTACGGGCTGGGCCGGCGAGAGCGACGCCGGGTGCTCGAGGTGACCGTGGACCAGGGCGGCGGCCGGGTGCCGGTCTACTGCGGGGCGTCCGACATCACCACCACCGACTGCATCGAGACCGTACGCATGGCCCACGAGGTCGGCGGCGTCGACGCGTTCTCGGTGCTCACCCCGTACTTCATGACGCCGAGCCAGCCCGAGCTCGTGCAGCACTTCCGCGCCATCGCCGCCAGCACCGACCTGCCGGTGATGCTGTACGCGAACCCCGCCCGCACCCACGTGCCGATCTCGGTGGCGGCCACGGTCGAGCTGGCCCCGGTGCACAACATCATCGGCATCAAGGACTCCACCGGCGACATGGCGCTGCTCCTCCAGTACGTGCAGGAGACACCCGACGACTTCACGGTGCTCGTCGGCAACGACGCGGTGGTCCTGCCCGGGCTCTACCTGGGCGCCACCGGGGCGATCGCCTCCACGGCGAGCGCGCTGCCGGAGCGGCGGTCGGCCTGTACGACGCGTACGCGGCCGGCGACCACGACCGTGCCCGGCGCCTGCAGGGGATGCTGGCCAAGGTGCGTCGGCTCCTGGTCGGCACCGGCACCTTCCCGATCACGATCAAGGAGACGCTGCGGCTCCGCGGCATCGACGCGGGCTGGTGCCTGCCGCCGGCGAGAGACCTGCCGGAGGCGACGCGAGCGGCCCTTCCGGCTCTGCTCGACGAGGTCGAGCAGTGTCTGAGGGCCGGCCAGGACCCCCCGGAGGAGGAGCTGTGCGGATCGGATTCATCGGTCTCGGCATCATGGGCAGGCCCATGGTGCGCAACCTGCTGAGCGCCGGCTACGAGGTGGTGGTCAAGGGCAACCGCCCCGACGTGGTGCACGAGCTCGAAGAGGCTGGCGCGACCAGCGCCACCACCGAGGCCGATGTCGCCGCCCAGGTGGGCGTGGTGATCACCATGGTGCAGGACTCCCCGCAGGTGCGGGAGGCCGCCCTGGGCGAGACCGGCATCGTGCACGGTGCGCACGACGGTCTGGTGTACGTGGACTGCTCCTCGATCGCCCCCGCCACGGCGCAGCAGGTCGCCGCCGCGCTGGCCGAGAAGGGCGTCCCCATGCTCGACGCCCCCGTCTCCGGGGGAGAGCCGAAGGCCATCGAGGGCACCCTGTCGTTCATGGTCGGCGGCGACCAGGAGGTGTTCGACCGCGTACGGCCCGTGCTAGCGGCCATGGGAGCCTCGGTGGTGCGCGTGGGCCCTGTCGGTGCCGGCAACGTCGCCAAGCTGGCGAACCAGGTCGTGGTCGCGGTGAACATCGCCGCAGTCTCCGAGGCGCTGGTGCTGGCCCAGAGAGCGGGGGTCGACCCCGGCGCCGTCTACCAGGCGATCCGGGGCGGCCTGGCCGGGTCCACCGTCCTCGACGCCAAGGCTCCCATGATGCTGGAGCGGCGCTTCGACCCTGGCTTCCGGGTCGCCCTCCACCGCAAGGACCTCCGCAACGCCTTGACGACGTCCGACCAGGTGGCGGCGCCCCTCCCGCTGACTGAGCGGGTGCTCGCGATGATGGACGACCTGGCGGCCCGTGGCCTGGACGACAGCGACCACAGCGCGCTGGTGCAGGTGTACGAGCAGGCCGCCGGCGACGAGCTCGGCTCCCAGCCCTGACGCGGATGCCTGCGGGGCTCACCGGGCCCCCCCGCCTACGCCCCCGGGCCTAGCGGAGCGAGACGCCGACCGGGTTGCCGGGCAGCCCGAGGTGGTGCCACACCTTGTGGGACACCCGGGCGAAGAACTCGAGCACGAACCGGTGGCACCACTCCACGGCCTCGATGTCGGGCTTCGTAGGAGGCCGCATCCACACGTAGCCGCCCTGGATCGCGAACGGCGGCGGGTTCATGGAGGCCAGCCACCGCAGCAACGGCCGGCACACCTCGGTCGCGAAGGGACGGTCGTCGGCGTACACCGTGTGACTGTCGTCGAACTCCGGCAGGTGGAAGATCAGAGGGGCCGCGAAGCCTCGCCAGTCGACGGCGACCCGACCGAACTGGAAGGGCAGCGAGGTCTGCGTGACGTACTCGTGGTCGGTGCGTGTCGACTGGCTGTCTCCGCTGCTGACGGTGACCTCGAACGAGTGGGTGAACCCGACCGTCTGCACGCCACCCGAGGACGGCGACACCACGAGGTCGGAGGTGCGCGACCCTCGGCCTCGGGTGACGGGCGCGGTGGCCAGGATCCGGTCGTCGCGCGGCAGGTACGCCCAGTCGGGTCGCCCGTAGAACGACAGGCCGGGCACCTTGGGCCGCTGGAAGCGCGACAGCGGGCCGGCAGCGGCGGCGACGGCCTGGGCGACGACAGCGAGGTCGTTCATGTACGCATGCACGGCCGGAGCCCCGGTGGGGATCTGCTGCACCGTGAGGGAGTCGCCGTCGATGGCGATGTCCAACGGACGACGTCGTGCGAACGCGGTGAGTGAAGGCAGCAGGTGCTCCACGACCGCCCAGCCGAAGGACTCGTCCTCGGTCACCAGCAGCAGCCCTGCGTCGTTGGGCACCTGGAAGCCCACCACCCCGGGCCGCGGGTTGGTGGGAAGCGAGGCGAAGAACGGGGGCAGGGACACCGGGATCCGCATCGCGCCCACGGCACCGTACGCACCGAAGGTGGACGAGTCGTAGTCGAACGCCTGGTAGGGGATGCCGGTGTCGCTGTACCCCAAGACCTGGCCCGAGAATCGCCGGCCGGTGCCCATGCCGAAGGGAGGGCAGTTGAGCCCGTCGAGCGGGGTGGGCCCGGGCACGCCGGACTCCAGGCCGTACAGCTGCGTCACGGTGCACACCGTATTGCAGCGTGCGGGCAACGACGGCTCGCCCGGAGCCCCGTTCTCACATCAGCCGACGAGCACCGTCACCGTGGAGCCCTCGGCCACCTTCGTGCCGGCAGCAGGATCGGTGCCGTACGCCAGCCCGAACGCGGTCGTCCCGCTCACGATGGTCTTGGTGGCGGGCTGGAACCCGGCGTTCTTGAGGGCGGCCGCGGCCTCGTCCTTGGTCATCCCGCGCACCTGCGGGACCGCCACCATGACCGGCCCCTTGGAGCCGACGAGCGTGATGGTGTCACCCTTCTTGCCCTGCCCGTTGGCCGGGTTCTGGCTGATCACCAGGCCCTCAGCGACCGTACGCGAGTTCTCCAGCGAGACCGTGACGACGAACCCTGCCGCCTGGAGCTCCTGCTGCGCCTGCTGCACGGGCTTGCCCGCGTAGCCCTGGATCGGGATGGGCTGTGGACCCTTCGACACCACCAGGTCGACGGCCGTGCCGCGCTTCAGCTTCGTGCCCGGCGCGGACGAGGCGCTCACCACGACGCCCGGGGCGACGGTCTCGTGGTACGCCTCGCTGACGGCCCCGACCGCCAGGGAGGCTCGCACGAGAGCCGCGGTGGCCTGGTCCTTCGTCAGACCGGCCAGGGTGGGTGCGTCGAAGCGCTCAGGGCCTTGGGAGACGACGACGGTGATGCCGCCGTCGCGCAGGATGCGGCTGCCGGCGGCCGGGTCCGTACGGATGACGCGGCCCGCGGCCACGGTCTCGGAGAACTCCTTGGTCACCGTGTAGCCGAGCAGGGCGGCCTCCGTGGTGGCACGCGCCTCCTGCTCGGTCTGGCCGACCACGTCCGGCGTCGTCGTCCAGCGCCCCTCGGTGAGGTAGTAGTACGTACCCCCGCCGCCGCCCAGCGCGAGGAGCAGGAGCAGCAGCAGGGCGACCATGCCGCGGCGGCGCCGGTGGACCCGGTCCTGGGAGAGACGCACCAGCGGGCGGGAGGGGGGAGGGACCGACGAGGGGTCGTACGGCTCGCCGTCGAACGTGTTCTCGAAGTCGACGGGCGACACCGGCGTCGCCACACGCGCGCGGAGCCGGCCGCCGGTGGGCGGCAGCGCCGAGGGTCGGAAGGTCCACTCGCGGGTGGAGCCCGTGACCGGCGTCAGCGGCCGCCGGTTGGACACGCTGGGCAGGGTCGCGGTCTGCGCAGAGACGGGTGTGCTCGCCGTACGCGCCGTGGCCGGGCGCGCGGGCGTCGGCGGGGAGCCCGGGTCGGTGACGTCCTCCTCCGGGCCGCCGCCCAGACGCCGGGTGAGGGCGGGGTCGTCGGTGATGCCGGAGCTGAGCGCTTTGCGGGCCAGCGCCACCCGGCGGGCGAGGGCGGCACCGTCGGCTGGGCGCTGGTCGGGGTCACGGCGCGTGCAGGCCAGCACCAGCGCGTCGACGTAGGCCGGGATCGTGCGCCTGCCACGGGGGATCGCCTCCGAGGGGGCGGAGACGTCGTTGTGCACGTGGCTGTACGCCACCTGGATCGGGGAGTCGCCAGAGTGCGGCTTCTGCCCGGTGAGCAGCTCGTACAGCATGATGCCGACGGAGTAGATGTCGGAGCGCGAGGTGGCGCGGTTGGTGGTGACGCGCTCGGGAGAGATGTACGACACCGTGCCGATGAGCATGCCCTGCGTGGCGGTGTTCGTCTGGCCCGTCACCGCCTTGGCGAGCCCGAAGTCGGTGACCTTGACCACGCCCCGGTCGGAGATCAGCACGTTCTCCGGCTTGACGTCGCAGTGCACCAGGCCGACGTCGTGGGCGGCGGCGAGCGCCTTGACCACCGGCTCCAGGTAGGCGAGCGCCAGGGCGGGGGAGACCTTCTCGTCGCGGCGCATCACCGCGCGCAGGGTCCCGCCCTCGACGAACTCCATGACGATGTACGGACGGTCGCCCTCGACGCCCTGGTCGAAGACGGCGACCACGTTCGGGTGCGAGAGCCGGGCAGCGGCCCTGGCCTCCTTGTCGAACTTCGCCGTGAAGTCGACGTCGTCGCCGAGCCCCTCGTGCATGAGCTTCACGGCCACGACGCGGTCGAGGCGGGTGTCGACGCCCTCGAAGACGGTGGCCATGCCGCCCCGGGCGATCTTGCGGGTGAGCGCGTAGCGGCCTCCGTACAGCTGACCACCCAAGGGGTCGCTGACAGTGGGCGCGCTCACATCTGCTCCAGACACGGTCGGGGAAGGAAAGCCGTGCGATGGCTGTGTCGAGTGTCACGCACGCCGGCACGGTTGCCGGCGTGACGCGCCGCAGGACGCGAGAAATCGTGTACGGGTCGGGGCGGCCGATCCGAGGCGGCCGCGAGGCCACCGCGCCCGCTGCGTCAGGCCTGGCGACGCCGGGTCGGCGTGACGAGAGCTTCGATCAACGTCACTCTGCGAGGGGCGCCGACAGAGAGCCCGGTGGCGGGGCCCGCCGTCTGGACTGAGGAGGGCGAGCGGGGCTGGTCTGGCGCCGGGTCCAGGGTTGCCGCGCTGCGTGACGAGGGAAGACGGGGGTCATAGCCCCGCCGCCGCGGAGCCTGGAGGGCGACAGAGAGTCGGTGGCGGGGCCCGCCGTCTGGACTGAGGAGGGCGAGCGGGGCTGGTCTGGCGCCGGGTCCAGGGTTGCCGCGCTGCGTGACGAGGGAAGACGGGGGTCATAGCCCCGCCGCCGCGGAGCCCGGAGGGCGACAGAGAGTAGAGAACAGTACGATCGCCCCGTGACTGCACTGATGGGGCTCGACGCCCGGCTGCGCCTCGCTCGTACGATCGTCGTGACGGGCACCCTGGGTGGCGGCGACGTCTTCCGTGACCATGTCGTCGAGCTGTTCCGCGCGGGCGCCGACATCGTCCAGCTGCGCGACACGCAGGCGTCCCGGGAGACCCTGCTGGATTCGCTGGAGGTCACCCGGTCGGCGGCGATGCAGCTCAGCAAGACGGTCGCGGTGACCAGTGACGTCGACCTGGCCAAGGAGTTCGGCGCCGACCTGCTCGTGCTGCCGGCGTCGGGGATGGACCCGGGTCTGGCGCACGCGAAGCTCCACGAGTACGCGCTGGTGGGCAGGTCTGTGCACGACGAGAAGGCTGCCGAGGCAGCGGCCAAGGACTCGGAGATCAACTTCGCCCTCGTCGGCCCGGTCTACCTGCCGGCGAACGCCCCGTTCCCGGCGCCTGGGCTCGATCTCGTCCGCGCCGCGGCGGAACGGATGCCCGTCGGCGAGGTCGCAGGGACGCCGTGGTTCGCCACCGGTGGTGTGGACCTCAGCACCATCGACGAGATCCTCGCCAACGGTGCGCGTCGGGTCAGCATCACGGTGGACTCGCCCGACGACGCCGCGGTCGTGAAGCAGCTGGCGGACCGGCTGCGGTTGGCGTGGGTGCAGGACCCGGCGCTGAAGGACTACGCGTTCGGGGTCTTCGGCATGGGTGCCCCCCGCGCGACGTTCCGCTCCTCGGGGCCGACCGCCTGGTGACCGCCCTGCCGCCCCGCCGCCAGGGACCGCTGGCCCTCGGGCTCCTCGTCGGTGCGGTCGTCCTGGTGCTGGCGGTCGTCTGGCTGCTGACGCGGCAGCCCGCGGGCCAGGTCGACTACCAGTCCGCCTCACCGCGGGCCTCGTCGAGCCGGTCGGCGACAGCCGTCCGCACGGGCCAGCCGGCACGTACGGCCACGGCGACCACCGTCGACCCGGAGACCCGGCTGCCCTGGATCGACCCGGCCGACCTGCCGAGCCAGGCGCGCGACGTGCTCGCCCTCATCGACAAGGGCGGGCCCTTCCGGTACAGCCAGGACGGGCAGACCTTCGGCAACAACGAGGGCCGGCTGCCCGACAGGCCGCGCGGTTTCTACAAGGAGTACACGGTGAAGCTGCCCTCCTCGCCCGACCGCGGCCCCGTACGCATCGTCACCGGTGGTGACCGGCAGTGGTACCTCTACACCGCCGACCACTACGCGACGTTCTCCAGGATCCGCCGATGACCGCCGCCCCTGATGTCCCGCTGCTGCGTGGCGTCCCGGCCCGGGGCGGCATCTACCGCGCCGACCGTACGTCGCCGCAGACGCTGGTCGACGCGGGCTGGCGGGTGGGGGAGATCGACTCCGGTGACCCCCGCGACCTGGTGATCCGGGTGGGGGAGGTGCTCGGGTTCCCGTCCTACTACGGCCGCAACCTCGACGCGCTGGCCGACTGCCTCTCCGACCGCACCGGCCCCACCGCCCTGGTGTGGCACGCCTGGGGCGATGCCGCCGTACGCGACCCGCGCACCTGGAGCCGTCTGCTGGAGGTGCTCCAGGAGGCGACCGAGCGGCCCGGACCTCCGTTGGCCCTCCTGCTGGCGCGCCCCTGGGCCGAGGTCGTTCCCGGATAGGCTCCCGGCATGCCCTTCGATCCCACCCAGCCGCTCGGACCCGAGTTCCGGCAGGCGGTGGGCGCGGCCATCACGGCCTTCCTCGACCGGCAGGGCGAGGTGGTGGGCGCGGTCGGCCCCGAGGTGACCCCGCTGCTCGACCAGGCGCGGCACTTCACCGGCGGCGGCAAGCGGTTCCGCCCGGCGTTCCTCTACTGGGGGTACGCGGCCGGGGCCGGCCAGCCCGGCGACGCCGCCCCTGTGCTGCGGGCCGCGGCGAGCCTCGACCTGCTCCACGTCTCGGCGCTGGCCCACGACGACGTCATGGACGACTCCGACACCCGACGCGGCGGCCCCGCCGCCCACGTGGTCAACGCACGCCTGCACGCGGAGAACGGCTGGCGCGGGGGCAGCGAGGCGTTCGGCCGTGCCGGCGCCATCCTGCTCGGCGACCTCCTGCTGATGTGGTCGGCCGAGATGTGGGCCTCCTGCGGTCTGGAGCCGGAGGCGCTGGCCCGTGCCCAGGCGACGCTGGACGCGGTGCGCACCGAGGTGACGCTGGGGCAGTACCTCGACATCGTCGCCCAGCACGCCGACACCTCGCTGGAGCGGGCCCGCCGGGTCACGGAGTTCAAGTCGGCCCGCTACACGGTCACCCGTCCCGTGCAGCTGGGTGCCCTGCTGAGCGGGGCGCCGGCGGCGACGGTCGCGGCCCTGGGGGCGTACGGGTCCCCGGTCGGCCGGGCCTTCCAGATGCGTGACGACCTGCTGGGGGTGTTCGGCGACGAGGCCGTGACCGGAAAGCCGGCCGGCGACGACCTGCGGGAGGGCAAGCGCACCGTGCTGATCGCGCACGCGCTGGAGGCGGTCGACGCCGAGGCCGCGACCCGGCTGGAGTCGTTGCTGGGCGACCCGGCGCTCGACCCGGCGGGGGTGGACGAGGCGCGCGCCATCATCCGCGGCTCCGGTGCGGTCGACCAGGTGGAGGCCGACATCGCCACCGACCACGCCGCCGCGCTCGCGGTTCTGTCGGCGGTGGAGATCGACGACGAGGCGCGTACGGCGCTGGAGGCGCTGGCCAGCCTCGCCGTCAGCCGCGACGCCTGAGGACGCACGGTCCGAGACGCGGCGGTGTACCGGCTGCCGGGGGCGCCCCCGTTAGGCTCACGGCCGTGACCACCCACCAAGCGACCGTTGCCGAGCTGCTCGCTGAGGGCTCGCGGCCGACGTTCTCCTTCGAGTTCTTCCCGCCGAAGACACCGGAGGACTCCGAGCGGCTGTGGAGGGCGATGGACCAGCTGGTGCCGCTGGGGCCGGACTTCGTGTCGGTGACGTACGGGGCGAACGGCAGCAACCGTGACCGCACGCTGGCGATCACCGAGCGGCTGGCGCGCGAGTCGTCGCTGCGGGTGATGGGCCACCTCACCGCGGCCTCCCAGAGCCGGGCGGAGCTGGTGAAGGCGGTCCAGGACTACAAGGCGGCTGGTGTCGACCACGTGCTCGCGATCCGGGGCGACATGCCGGGCGGGCCGACCGAGCCCTGGGTACGGCACGAGGACGGCCTCGCCAACGGGACCGAGCTGGTGCGGCTGGTGAAGGAGACGGGTGACTTCTGCGTGGGCGTGGCCGCGTTCCCCGACCTGCACCCCCAGACCCGAGACGCCGACCTGGACGCCCGGCTGGTCGTCGAGAAGGCCGCCGCCGGGGCCGAGTTCGCGGTGACGCAGCTGTTCTTCAAGCCGGAGGCGTACACGTCTTTGGTGGCCCGGGTGCGGGCGCTCGGCTGCGACATCCCCATCGTGGCGGGGATCATGCCCATCACCCAGATCGGCCAGGTGACGAGGTTCGCGGAGTTCTCCGGCGCGGAGCTGCCCGGCGAGGTCACCGAGCGCCTGCAGGCGGTGGCCGATGACCCGAAGGCCGTACGCGAGGTGGGCGTCGAGATCGCCACCGAGCTGTCGCTGGCGGTGCTGGAGGCGGGGGCTCCGGGGCTGCACTTCTTCACGCAGAACCGGTCGCTGGCGACCCGGCAGATCCTGCGACGCGTACGGGAGCAGATCGGGGCCTGAGCACCACCACAAGAGCACAGATCCGAAGGGCACTTGCCAGCTATGGCAGTGCTCTGCGGATCTGTGCGACTCGGTGATGTCTCAGGGGCGCCAGTCGCCCGGGCCGCCGACGTCGAGGGTGACCAGGCGCTGCGTGGCGCGGGTGAGCGCGACGTAGAGGACGCGGGCGCCGCCGGGGGACTCCGCGACGATCCCGTCGGGGTCGACGACCAGGACGCCGTCGTGCTCCAGGCCCTTCGCCTCGAGCGGCGTGAGCACCGCCAGGCGGCCCTCCTCCGCGAGGCGCGCGTCGGCGGCCAGCGCGGCCCGTACCTCCTGCTGCCGGCTCGGCGGCGCAATCACCGCGACGGTGCCCTCGACCTGGCCCAGCAGGGTGGCGAGGTCGTCGACGGTGCGGGCGGCCCAGCCCTCGGTCGGCGTCTCCAGCAGCAGCGGCTCGATGCCGGTGCTGCGGACCGCCGTCGGCAGGTCGGCGTCGGGGAAGTGCCCCACGATGTAGCGGGAGGCGAGGTCGAACACCTCGGCGGGGGAGCGGTAGTTGGTGGAGAGCCGGAACGTGCGGCTCGGGGAGGTGCCGATCAGGTCCGTGAGCGCCCGCTGCGCCTCGGCGACGTCGGGCCACGACGACTGGGCCGGGTCGCCGACGATCGTCCATGACGCCTGGGCACCACGTCGGCGGAGCATGCGCCACTGCATCGGCGTGATGTCCTGCGCCTCGTCGACCAGCACGTGGGCGTACGTGGACTGCGGCTCGGAGAGGTCGACGTCGCGGCTGTCGGTGAGCCGGTCGGCCATGGTGACGATCTCGGCGACCTCGCCGTCCTCCAGGAACAACGACGGGTCGGCGTCGGTGTCCACGGGCTCGGGGCCGAGCAGCGACACCAGCTCGTCGAGCAGGGCCATGTCGGCGATGCTCCAGCCGGGCTCCGCGTACGAGGTCGTGAGCGCCTGCTGCTCGTCGCGACCGAGCTCGTGGCCGGCGGCGCGGGCGAGCACCTCGGGGTCGGTGAGACGCCGCAGCACGGTGGTCGCTGACAGCGCCGGCCACCAGCCGGCGACGAACTCGCGGAACGTCGACGAGTAGCGCACCAGGTCGTCGAAGTGGGCGTCGTCGTCGACCTCGATGTCGGCCGGCGCCTTCGCGCGCAGCGCGGTCACCAGGGCGTTCTCGGCGACCTCGCGAGCCCGGTTGTGCTGGTGGTGCGACAGCACCTGGCCGCGGATCCGGCCGATCTCGGCGGCGGTCAGCCGCAGCGGCTCGCCCTTGACGCTGACGAGGAGGTCGGCGTCGGTGCCCGCCGGCGGCACCAGCACCAGGCGCCGCAGCACCGGCAGCATCCGCAGCGAGCCCTTGACCACCCCTGCCGCCGCGTCGTCCACGCGGGTCGCGGTGACGGTGAGCACGTCCGACGGCAGCTGGCCCAGGGAACGCAGCGTCACCGCGTCCTCGCCGAGGGATGGGAGGACCCGCTCGATGTAGTTCATGAAGACCGCCGAGGGCCCCACCACCAGCACGCCGCCGTTCTCGAAGCGGCGACGGTTGGAGTAGAGCAGGTACGCCGTCCGGTGCAGGCCGACGACCGTCTTGCCGGTGCCGGGGCCGCCGGCGATCACCGTGACACCGGCGTACGGAGCGCGGATCGCCTCGTCCTGCTCGGCCTGGATGGTGGCCACGATGTCGCGCATCTGGTGCCCGCGGGCTCGCGACAGCGCCGCCATCAGGGCGCCCTCGCCGATCACCACCATGTCGTCGGGAGCGGCCTCGGCGTCGAGCAGGTCGTCCTCGATGCCGATCACCAGGTCGTCGCGGCAGCGCAGCACCCGGCGGCGTACGACCTGCATCGGGTCGGCGGGGGTGGCGCGGTAGAAGGGCTCCGCGGCCCGGGCGCGCCAGTCGATCACCAGGGGGTTGAAGTCCTCGTCCCGCACGCCCAGGCGCCCGATGTAGCGCACCTCCTGGTCGGTCAGGTCGAGCTTGCCGAACACCAGGCCCTCGTGCTCGGCGTCGAGGGCGGCCAGCCGCCGGGCCGCCTGGAACGCGAACGCGTCGCGCTCGAAGATCGCGGTGCCGTCCTCCTCGCGCAGGTACGTCTGGCGGTCGGAGGTGTACCGGGCAGCGCCCTCCGCCGCGACCTGCTGGGCCGAGCGGGTGGCGTGGGCCAGGTTCGCGTACACGGTGTCGACATGCGTCTGCTCGACGGCGAGCTCCTGCTCCAGCGTCGACTCCTGCGCGGCCACGGCCCTCCTTGATGAGCGGACAGAACGACCATCTTAGGCCCTTCCGCCGGCGTCCCCCTCGGGGCTCAGTCGGCCTCGGGCAGACCCCCGTGGTCGCGGTCGAAGCGGTCGGCCCACTCCAGCAGCGGCTCGATCCCGTACGCGACGTCGTCGATGCCCTCGTGGGGGTCGCCGATCGCGGCGAAGCGGGCGGGAACGGTCGCCAGCGTCAGGTCCTGCGGCTCGGCGGAGCCGACCTCGTCCCAGCGCAGCGGCGCCGAGACGGTGCCCTCGGGCCGGCCGCGGAGCGAGTACGCGGCGGCGAGGGTGTGGTCGCGGGTGTTCTGGTTGAAGTCGATGAAGACGCGGCGAGGGTCGCGGTCCTTGCGCCACCAGGCGACGGTGGCGTGGTCGGGCAGGCGGCGGGCGACCTCGGAGGCGAAGCCCCAGGCCGCTCGCCGTACGTCGCCGAACTCCCACTCCGGGCGGATCCGCACGTACACGTGGAGCCCCGACCCGCCCGACGTCTTCGGGTAGCCGGTGATGCCCAGCTCGTCGAGCACCTCGTGGGCGACCTCGGCGACGCGACGCACCTGGTGGAGGGTGGCCTCCGGCATCGGGTCCAGGTCGATGCGCCACTCGTCGGGGCGGTCGACGTCGGCGGCGCGGACGTTCCAGGGGTGGAGCTCCACGGTCGACATCTGCACGGCCCACACGATGTCGGCCACGTGTGTGGGGCAGAGCTCGTCGGCGTGGAGGTTGTAACGGGGGAAGTCGAGCCGCACCGTGGGCACCCAGTCGGGCGCGCCGGAGGGGAGCCGCTTCTGGTAGACCTTCGGGCCAGCAAGGCCGTCGGGGAAGCGGTGCAGCATCGTCGGCCGGTCGCGCAGCGCGCGCAGGATGCCGGGGCCCACGGCGATGTAGTAGCGGGCGACGTCGGCCTTGGTCCACCCGTGGTCGGGGAAGTACACG
Organism: uncultured Propionibacteriaceae bacterium; assembly: GCA_936924635.1. Lineage (GTDB taxonomy): Bacteria > Actinomycetota > Actinomycetes > Propionibacteriales > Propionibacteriaceae > Fen-668. The sequence goes on along the minus strand of CAKZHP010000010.1, from coordinate 642 downwards.
CGCTCAGGGCTCGACAGCCGCACCTGGCGGCCCTCGACGTCGAGCATGATCGGCTCGCCGGCGGGCTCCTTCTTCTTCGTACGCGTCGTGGCCGACCCTGGCCCGGCCCACTTCTTCGACCCGCGGCGACCCACGCCCAGCTGCGCAGCGGCCTGCCGCCAAGCGCGCGGGCCCTTGTCGGCGTCGGAGAAGGGGGTGCCTCGCTGGTCGAGAGCCTCCTTCAGCAGCATCACCGCCTTCGGGCCGACGCCGTGCAGCGCGGCGACGTCGACCATGCTGGTGCCGCCGAGGTCGGCCAGGCCGGTGTGCCCGGCGGCCTCCAGGGCGCGTCGTGCCGGGGCGGAGAGCCCCGCGGGCCAGTCGCTCATGGGGTCAGTCAACCTCACCGGCCGGGCGGCGGAGGCGACAACACGACGGTTCTGCGCGCCCCAGCCTCAGGCCGGACGCCGGTGGGTGACCAGGGCCTTGTTGGTGGGGCGGATGTCCTCGCCGGTGAGGGCCTCGTGCACCGCGTACGTGGCGAGCGCCCCGGTCAGCAACCGCGCCCACGGCTGGGGCCCTGCCAGGCCACCGGAGCCCGCGTAGAAGACGCGGTCCTCCAGCCGGGCCGGCAGCGCGCGCCAGGTGGCGGGGCCGGCCCAG
>CAKZHP010000009.1 GCA_936924635.1 uncultured Propionibacteriaceae bacterium | reverse complement strand
GCTCTGCCGGGCGCTGCTGGGGCTGGGGTGGCGCGCTGCGCACCTCCGGCCGTGGAGCCCGCGGCGGGGTCGAGGGCACGCCGCCGTCGAAGCCGGCGGCGATGACGGTGATCCGCACCTCGTCGCCGAGCGCGTCGTCGATGACGGTGCCGAAGATGATGTTCGCCTCGTCGTGAGCCGCCTCCTCGATGAGGTTGGCGGCCGCTGACACCTCGTGCAGGCCCAGGTCGGAGCCGCCGGCGATGGAGAGGAGCACGCCGTGGGCGCCGTCGATGCTGGCCTCCAGCAGCGGCGAGGAGACCGCCATCTCGGCCGCGGCCCGGGCCCGGTCCTCACCGCGCGCGCTGCCGATGCCCATGAGGGCGGAGCCGGCATCGGACATGACCGCCTTCACGTCGGCGAAGTCGAGGTTGATCAGCCCGGGGGTGGTGATCAGGTCGGTGATGCCGGAGACACCCTGCATCAGCACCTGGTCGGCCTGGCGGAACGCGTCGAGGATCGCGATCTGGTGGTCGGTCATCTCGAGCAGCTTGTCGTTCGGGATGACGATCAGGGTGTCGACCTCGTCGCGCAGGGCGGCGATGCCGTTCTCCGCCTGCGTGGAGCGGCGACGCCCCTCGAAGCTGAAGGGGCGGGTGACCACACCGATGGTCAGGGCGCCCAGCGAGCGGGCGATGCGCGCCACGATCGGCGCGCCGCCGGTGCCGGTGCCGCCGCCCTCGCCCGCCGTCACGAAGACCATGTCGGCCCCCTTGAGGACCTCCTCGATCTCGTCGGAGTGGTCCTCGGCCGCCTGGCGCCCCTTGTCGGGGTTGGCGCCGGCGCCCAGGCCACGGGTGAGGTCACGGCCGATGTCGAGCTTCACGTCGGCGTCGCTCATCAGCAGCGCCTGCGCATCGGTGTTCACGGCGACGAACTCCACGCCACGGAGGCCCGCCTCGATCATCCGGTTGACGGCGTTGACGCCGCCACCGCCGACGCCGACGACCTTGATGATGGCCAGGTAGTTCTGGGATGCGCTTGCCACTGAGCCCGCCTTGATAGGTCTTGAGAGTGCTGAGGAGCACGGAACCGTGCACCGGTCCGGGTCAGGCTATGAGACGACCCCCGGAACTGCACGTACCTGCGCCCGCGGGCCCCTCAGATCTAGACCTGAGGTTCAGGGTCGCCGCTGGTGTCAGCGACGGACAGCCGGGTGGCTGGGCGAGCTGACGTCGTAGACCTTGCCCGGCTGGGTGAGCAGGGCCGCCGCCACGCGGGCCTTCTCGGCCGACTGCTCGGCACTCCCCCACAGCAGCTGGACGCCGCCGGAGAGCTCGATCACGATCTGGTCAGGCGAGGTCGCGCTGACCAGCACCGCCCGCTCCCCGATCGAGGGCGGCAGCGCCGTGACCACGGTCGCCACGTCTTTCCGTACGCGCTGGTCGCCGGGGGCGGCGAGGTTGGCCACGAGCATCCCCTTCGTCACCTCGGGCACCTCGTGGAAGCCGGTGCCGTCGGCGTCCACCATGGTGAACCGCGACCCGGACGACAGCACGTACACGGCCTGCCGCTCCGTGACCCGCAGCACCACGGTCCCGGGCAGGCTGCGCGACACGTCGACCGACCTCGCCTCGGGCAGGGCCAGCACCCGTCGCTCCACCGCGCCCGTGTCGAGCCGGGCGAGCGGCGTGCCCAGGGGCACCGCGGCTGCCTGGGTGACCTGCTCGGGGGTGAGCAGCGACGTCCCCACCACCCGCGTGGCCCGCGCCGCGAGCACCGGGCTGAACCCCACCAGGTAGACCAGCCCACCGATCACGGCGAGCACCACCACCGCCACCCCGGCGCGCAGCAGGCGGCGCCGGCGCTGAGCCCGCCGCTTCGTACGAAGCCGGGGGGTGGCGTCCTTGACCCGGGGATCAGCCGGCACGACGCGACTCCAGCTCGGTCACCAGCCGCGGCCCGACCACGGTGACGTCGCCGGCGCCGAGGGTGAGCACCAGGTCACCCGGACGGGCCAGGCCGGCGACGGCGGCCGGGACGTCGGCCAGCTCCGGCACGTACGTGACGGTCGCGCCCGCCGCCCGGGCCGCGTCGGCCACCAGGGCACCGGTCACCCCCGCGATGGGCAGCTCGCGCGCCGCGTACACGTCGGAGACCACCACCTCGTCGGCCGCCGCCAGGGCCGCCCCGAACTCGGCCGCGAAGTCCCGCGTCCGCGTGTACAGGTGGGGCTGGAACACCGCGACCACCCGGCTCGCCCCGGTCGCCCGCGCGGCGCCGAGCGTGGCCGCCACCTCGGTCGGGTGGTGCGCGTAGTCGTCGACGACCCGGACCCCGCCGACCTCGCCGACCTGCTGGAACCGGCGCTCGGTGCCCCGGAACTCCGCTGCCCCCGCCGCCAGCGCGGCCGGGTCGAGGTCGAGCTGCAGCCCGACCGTGAAGGCGATCGCGGCGTTGTGCAGGTTGAAGCGGCCGGGCACGTGGAGCTCCACGTCCTGCGAGCCGCCCTCCCAGGTCAGGGTCGCCCGGCAACCTGCCCCCTCGAAGGCCGCGTCACCGATCCGTACATCGGCTGCCGCACCCTCGCCCACCGTCACGACCCGCTGCCCGCGGGCCCGCACCTCGGCGATGAGCGCCCGGCAGCCGGGGTCGTCGGCGTCGGCGACGAGCACCTCGACACCGTCGGCCGTGGCGAAGGCCACGAAACCGGCCGCGTACGCCTCCGGGGTGCCCCAGTTGTCCAGGTGGTCGGCCTCGATGTTGGTGACCACGGCGACCTGCGTCGGGTACTGCAGGAAGCTGCCGTCGGACTCGTCGGCCTCGACCACGAAGGCCTCTCCCCCGCCCAGGTGCGCGGTGGCGCCGGTGGACTGCAGAGGCGAGCCGATCACGTACGACGGGTCGGCGCCAGCCGCCTCCAGCATCACCGCCGTCATCGCCGAGGTGGTGGTCTTGCCATGCGTGCCCGACACGGAGACGGCCGCCGAGCCCAGCATCAGCGAGGCCAGAGCGGCGCTGCGGTGCCACACCCGCAGACCGCGCTCCCGGGCGGCCACCAGCTCCGGGTTGTCGTCCTTGATGGCCGTGGAGACCACCACGGTGCGGGCCTCGCCGAGCTGGGAGGCGTCGTGCCCCACGTAGGTGGTGACCCCGGCCGTCCGGAGCCGGGCCAGCGCCGGGGAGTCCGACCGGTCGGAGCCCGACACGTGCACGCCGCGCTCGGCGAACAGCTGCGCGATCCCGCTCATGCCGGCGCCACCGACCGCGATGAAGTGCACGTCACCGACCTGGTCGGCCGGTTCGATCTCGACGGGCGTACGCAACGTCACGACCGCGCCTCCTTGAGGATCAGCCCGGCCACCACCTCGGCGGCGTCGCTGGGCACCAGTCCCTGGCCGGCCTCGGCCATCCGGGCCAGCCGGGCCGGGTCGGTCACCAGCGGCCTCACCTCGGCGAGCAGCCGGTCGGCCGTCATCTCCTTGTCAGCCACCAGAAGCGCGCCGCCCGCGGCCACCAGCGCATCGGCGTTGCGGGCCTGCTCGCCGTTGCCGTGCGGCAGCGGCACGAACACCGCCGGCAGCCCCACCACAGCGGTCTCCACGACGGTGCCGGCACCGGAACGGCCGACCATCAGGTCAGCCGCCGCGTACGCCTGCTCCATCGCGTCCACGTAGGCGACGGGCTGGTAGACGGCGCCCGACCCGACGTCGGTGCGGGCCATCGTGGCGGGGGTCATGTTCTTCGGCCCCAGCACGTGCAGGACGGAGACGCCCGCGTCCAGCAGCCGGTCCGCGGCGCCCTGCGTCGCGGCGTTCAGCCGGGCCGCGCCCTGCGACCCACCGCTGACGAGCACCACGGGACCCTCCGCGGGCAGGCCGAACCGCTGGCGGGCGGCCGGGCGTGCCGCGGCCCGGTCCAGGTCGACGATCGAGCGGCGTACGGGCAGCCCCGTGAACTGGGCGTGCGGCAGACCCGTGTCGGGGAACGACACGCAGACGTGGCGTGCGAACCGCGCCGCCACCTTGTTGGCCAGCCCTGGGAGCGCGTTCTGCTCGTGCACCACGACCGGCACGCGCAGCAGCCGCGCCGCCAGGTAGACCGGCAGCGAGGCGTACCCGCCGAAGCCGGCCACCGCCTGCGCCTTCTCTTGCCGCAGCAGGCGTGCGGCCTGCGCGACCGCCAGCGCCAGCCGGGGGGGCATGGTGACCAGGTCCATCTCCAGCGCGCGCGGCAACGGCACCGGGCGCACCATTCTCAGGGTCAGACCGGCCGCCGGGATCACGCGCGACTCGATGCCGCGGGGCGTGCCCACGCAGGTGATCTCGACGTCGCCGAGAGCCTTCAACGCCTCGGCGGTGGCGATCAGCGGCGAGGTGTGACCCGCCGTCCCGCCACCGGCCAGCACGATCTGGGTCATCGGTCGTCTCCTCACCGCCGGCCGTCGACGACGGCCGTCACCTTCGCCCGCGGCGTCTTGTCCCGGGCCGAGAGCGCCCGCCGGGCGGCGGGCTCGTTGCGCGCGCACCTGGCCAGCAGACCGAGAGCGGTCATGGTGGCGAGCAGGCTCGTGCCACCGTAGGACACGAAGGGCAGCGTGACGCCGATCACCGGCAGCAGGCGCAGCACCACGGCCATGTTGATCACGGCCTGCACCAGGAACCAGGAGCCCACCCCGACCGCGACGTTGCGGCTGAAGGTGTCGTCGGACCGGCGGCCGATGCGGAACGCGGTGTAGACGAGCGTGGCGAACAGCGCGATCACCGCGAGGGTGCCCATGAGGCCGAGCTCCTCCCCCACGATCGCGAACACGTAGTCGGTGTGCGCCTCGACGAGCATGCCCCACTTCTGCTTGCTCGCTCCGAGCCCCAGCCCCCACCAGCCGCCGGAGGCGAGCGAGTAGATCCCGCGCAGCGGCTGCTGGTTCACGCCCTCGATGTCGGCGCTGGGGTCGAGGAAGGCCAGCACCCGGCTCATGCGGTTCGCGGAGGTGAGCACCAGACCGCCGGCCGCCAGCCCGACGCCCCCGAACAGCAGAGCCAGCAGACGCAGCGGGGCACCGGTGAAGAAGAGGACCAGCACCACGATGCCGGCCATGATGATGGCGGTGCCGAGGTCGCGCTGCAGGACCACCAGCCCGATCAGGATCGAGGTGAAGACCAGGAAGGGCACGAGCTCCTTCGGCCGGCCGAGGATCTTCTCCTTGCGGGCCAGGTTGTCGGCCCCCCACACGATGATGGCGACCTTGGCGAACTCCGAGGGCTGGAACCGCAGCAGCGGGGTGCCGAACTGCACCCAGTTGCGGTTGCCGGCGATGGTGACGCCCAGGCCGGGCACGAACGTCAAGAGCAGCAGCACCGTCGACCCCAGCAGCGCCGGCCAGGCGAGGAACCGCAGCGTCTTCGGCGACAGCCTCGTGATCACCCAGGCGGTCACGAGGCCGAGCAGGAGGAAGAACAGGTGGCGCTTGACGAAGTAGTACGAGTCGCCGGTGTTCACCTCCGCGTACACGCTGGAGGCCGACAGCACCATCAGCGTGCCCAGCCCGAGCAGCAGACCGGCGGAGGTCAGCACCAGGTAGAGGCTCGTCAGGGGCAGCCCGAGCGCGTGCCGCAGCAGACCGACAGCGCTGTTGCCGGGGCGAGACTGGTCGAGCGTCCTGGGGGAAGTGAGGAGCGCCATGTGACCCTTACGTCTCGCCTGCGGTGAGGGCCTTCACCGCGCGGACGAAGTCGTCGCCCCGCGCGTCGTAGCCCGACCACATGTCCTTGGAGGCACACCCGGGCGCGAGCAGCACGGTGTCACCGGGCTGGGCCAGGGAACGGGCTGCGGCGACGACCTCCTCCATGGCCCCAGTGTCTGGTCTGGAGACCGTGATGACCGGGACGTCGGGCGCGTGTCGGGCCAGGGCGGCCGCGATCACCTCGCGGTCGGCCCCCAGCAGCACCACGCCGCGCAGCCGGTCGCGGTGACGCTCGACGAGCGTGTTGAAGCTGGTGCCCTTGGCCTGCCCGCCGGCGATCCAGACCACCGGCTCGAACGCCCGCAGGCTGCTGTCGGCGGCGTGGGGGTTCGTGGCCTTGGAGTCGTCGACCCAGGTCACTCCGCCGGCCTCGGCGACGGTCTGGATGCGGTGGCCACCCAGGTTCAGCGACCGCAGGCCCTGCGCGACCGCTGCCGGCGGCACGCCGTACGAGCGGGCCAGCGCCGCGGCCGCGAGCGCGTTGGCGATGTTGTGCGGCGCGTACGGGGTGACGTCGGAGATCTTCGCCAGCTCGATGGCGGAGTCGCGACGCTGCGGGATGAAGGCCCGGTCGACGATCAGGTCGTCCACCACGCCGAGCATCGAGACCGCCGGCGTGCCCGTCGTGAAGCCGATCGCCCGGGCCCCGTCGGTGACGTCGGCGTCCTCGACCATGCGTTCCGTGACGGGGGCGTCGGCGTTGTACACGCAGGAGTGGGTGACCCGCTCGTAGATGCGCGACTTGTCGAACGCGTACGCCGCCATGGGGTCCCGGCCCCCGGGCCAGTCGGCGGAGTCCGCGTACCACTCCAGGTGGTCCTCCTCGAGGTTGAGGACGACCGCGGAGTGCAGCGCCAGCGAGTGGCTCCAGTGCAGCTGGAAGCTGGAGAGCTCCACCGCGTACACGTCGTAGTCGACGTCGTCGGCCATCGCCTCCAGCACCGGGCGCCCGATGTTGCCGACGGCGGCCGCCTTGAGGCCGGCCGCGAGCAGCATCGACTCCAGCATCTGGGTGGTGGTGGTCTTGCCGTTGGTGCCGGTCACGGCCAGCCAGGGCACCCGCTTCTCCGGGTCCTGCAGGCGCCAGGCCAGCTCCACGTCGCCCCACACCGGCACGCCCCTGCGCTCGGCCGCCCGCAGGAGCGGCGCCGTGGGCCGCCAGCCCGGTGAGGTGATGACCAGGTCGACGCCCTCGGGCAGGCCGTCGGTGGCGCCGGCCCCCGTCCGTACGTCGGCTCCCAGCACGTCAAGCATCCCGGCGGCCTCGCGGGTGGCGTCGGAGTCGCTGCCGTCCACCGCCACCACCGTGGC
>CAKZHP010000008.1 GCA_936924635.1 uncultured Propionibacteriaceae bacterium | reverse complement strand
GGCCGCCACGGCCGGGGCCTGCCCGACCCAGGCGGCCAGGAGCGCGTCCTCGCCCTTCAGGAAGCGGTGGCAGCGGACGCCTCCCGTGGCGCGGCCCTTGGCTGGGTACTCCGTGAACGGGGTGACCTTCACCGTGCCGGAGTCGGTGCCCGGCAGCGCATCGGCACCGCCGGCGACGGTGACCACCTCGCCCCCCTCGACCGCGGCCGCACCGAAGAACACAACCTTGGCACCGGCCGCCAGGTTGATGCCGGCCATGCCGCCACCGGAGCGCCCCTGGGGGCGTACGGCTGAGGCGGGGAAGTGGAGCAGCGACCCGTCGGAGGTAACGAACACCAGGTCGACCGACTCGTCCGTGAGCTCGACCGCGCCCACTACCCTGTCTCCGTCGTCGAGGCGGATCAGGTCCCACGAGTCCTTGGCCGTGACCTCATGGTTGGTGCGCTTCACCACACCCCGCTCGGTGCCGAACGCCCAGACCCCGCCCGTCTCGCCGAGACGGCTCAGTGCGAGCACGCGCTCCCCGGCCTCCAGCGTCAGCAGCTCGCTGATGGGGGAGCCGCCCTGCAGGTTCGGCGCCGTGGCCAGCGGGGGCATCGACGGCAGGTCAATCGCCTGCAGCCGGTGCACGCGGCCCAGCGTGGTCAGCGCGCCCAGCTCGCCGCGGGTGGTCGTCTCGACGACCGAGGTCACCACGTCGTGCTGCACTCTCGGGCCGCCGGAGCCCAGCGGCTCGCCACCGTCGACGCGTGCCACCAGGCCGGTCGAGGACAGCAGCACCCGGCACGGGCCGTCGGCCACCTCCAGCGACGCGGCCACGGCCTTGGCCGAGGTCACCGGACCGCCGGACCCTGAGAGGAGCACGGTGCGGCGTGGCGTACCGAAGCTCTTGGCCACACCGTCCAGGTCGTCGGACACCACCTGGCGCAGCCGTGCCGGGTCGTCGATGATCTCTTGCAGCCCGGCGATCCGGGCGACGAGGTCGGCCTGCTCCTTCTCCAGCTCGATGGTGGAGAACCTGGTGAGGCGGCGCAGCTGCATGTCGAGGATGTACGTCGCCTGGGTCTCGGTGAGCTCGAACACCTCCATGAGGCGTTCGCGCGCGGCGGCCGCGTCGTCGGAGTTCCGGATGATCGCGATCACGTCGTCGATGTCAGCGATGGCGACGATCAGGCCCTGCACCAGGTGGAGGCGGTCACTGGCCTTGCCGAGCTGGAACCGCGTGCGCCGCAGGGTCACGTCGAGCCGGTGGTCCAGGTAGACCTGCAACAGCTCCTTGAGCGACAGGGTGCGCGGCTGGCCGTCGACGAGCGCGACGTTGTTGATGCCGAAGCTGTCCTCCAGCTTTGTCACCCTGTAGAGCTGCTCCAGCATCGCGTCGGCGTTGATGCCGTTCTTGACCTCGATCACCAGGCGCATGCCGTTGGCGAGATCGGTGAGGTCCTTGATGTCGGCGATGCCGGTGAGCTTCTTCGACTGCACCAGCGTCTTGACCTGCTCGATGATGCGCTCGGTGCCCACCATGTACGGCAGCTCGGTCACCACGATGCCGCGGCGGCGGGGGCTGACCTGCTCCACGCGGGCCGTGGCGCGGATGCGGAAGCTGCCGCGCCCGGTCTCGTACGCGTCCTTGATGCCCTCCAGCCCGATGATCTTGCCCCCGCTGGGCAGGTCGGGGCCGGGGACGAACCGCATCAGGTCGTCGGTGGTCGCGTCGGGGGAACGCAGCAGGTGCTTGAGGGCCTGCACCACCTCGACGAGGTTGTGCGGCGCCATGTTCGTCGCCATGCCGACGGCGATGCCGGTGGCGCCGTTCACGAGGAGGTTCGGGAACGCGGCCGGCAGCACGACCGGCTCGGTGCCCTTGCCGTCGTAGTTAGGACGGAAGTCGACCGTGGCCTCGTCCAGGCCCGCGGTCATCGCCACGGCGGGGGAGGCCATCCGGCACTCGGTGTAGCGCATGGCGGCCGGGCCGGCGTCGAGCGAGCCGAAGTTGCCGTGGCCGTCGACCAGCGGCAGCCGCATCGCCCAGGGCTGTGCCATGCGGACCAGGGCGTCGTAGATCGCCACGTCGCCGTGGGGGTGCAGCACACCCATCACCTGGCCCACGACGCGGGCGCACTTCACGTGGGACCGGTCGGGCCGGATGCCCATGTCGTCCATCGTGTAGAGGATCCGTCGCTGCACCGGCTTCAGGCCGTCGCGGGCGTCGGGGAGGGCCCGGGAGTAGATGACGGAGTACGCGTACTCGAGGAACGACGACTCCATCTCGGCGGACACGTCGATGTCCACCACCTTCTCGACCGTCTCCTCCTCGGGGTCGGTCGTGGTCCTGCGCGTCGCCATGGGCCTCCTTGGTCGAGGGGCATTCTGGCCCCTGGGGTGGTGGTGCGGCCATCAGGCGCGCGGGTGGTCGGTCGGTCGACCTTTGGTCGCCTGGCGCTGGGGGGACGCCCTGACCTCGCTGGCGATCGGTCAGTCCGGGTCTCGACGCGCACGAGCCTCGCGAGCTCGGCTGCTTGCTCGACCAGCGCAGAGGGGTGGTGCGTGCTCGGTCGGGGCCGGGCCGGGGTGGTGGTTGTGCTCGTTCGGGCCAGGGCTGGGGTGAAACGTGCTCGGCCAGGGTGCCGGGCTGGGGTCGTGAGTGCTCGGTCGTCGTGTCGGTTCGCGTCTCGTGCGGGCTCGGTCCTTGTGCTGGCGCCCCATTGCTGGCGGCGGCTCGAACGGGCCCGCGGGGTGGTCAGTCGTCGGCGAGGATCCGGCCCACCTGGGGCAGCAGGGAGAAGCCGTCGGCTCCCTCCACCAGTGGCTTGGACGACCTGATGTCCTGCGTGGTGGGGGTGTCCAGCCGCTCGCCCGGGGTGCCGTGGGCGAGCACCTGCTCCACCGGGTTCAGCTGCCGGATGGCAATGCCCCGCACGCGCTTGGGCGCGTACTCGGCGAACTCGGCGTAGAGCATGGGGTCGTGCTGCCCGTCATCACCGACCAGCAGCCAGGAGATCTTCGGGAAGTCGCGGGCGAGCTGCCGCAGCGCGTTGCGCTTGTGGTCCTGCCCGCTGCGGAACCACCCCGTGTTCGTCGGGCCCCAGTCGGTCATCAGCAGCGGGCCCTTGGGGAAGTCGTGCCGCGACAGGAACCGGCGCAGGAACGGCAGGGTGTTCCAGGCACCGGTCGAGACGTACACGATGGGCGCACCTGGGTGGTCGGCCAGCACCTGCTGGTACATCGCGGCCATCCCGGGCACCTCCTGGCGTGCGGCCTCCTCCAGGAAGAACGAGTTGTACGCGGCGATCAGCGGCCGGGGCAGCGAAGTGGAGATCACCGTGTCGTCGATGTCGCTGACGATGCCGAACGTGGTCTCCCGTGAGACCACGAGCACGTCGGCGGGGGTGTCCTCGGCCTCGTCGGTGGAGAGGTGCACGGTGTGCCAGCCCGGCTCCAGCCCGTGGTCGCGCACCTGCACGTCGACGTAGCCGCCGCGGTCGGTGACCGCCTCCACCGTCTGGTCGCCCAGACGCAGACGCACCGGACGCGAGACGCAGGCCAGCGTGACGAAGTTGCGCCAGCCGCGGCGCTCCAGCAGCTTCTCGACCTCCTGCGCCACCACCCCCTGCGCCCGCCTGGGACGCAACGACAGGCGCGCCAGCACCCGGACGGACTTGTGGTTGCCGTAGCCGACGTAGCTGGTGATCGACTCCACCCAGCCGGCCCGCCGGGCGATCGCCTCGATGCGACGGTTGAGGGCTGTCTCCATGCGGGCGGCGATGAAGGGGCGGTTCGACATGGCTCAGACCCTACTGGCCGTCACCGACAGAACGCGGTGCGCTCCAGGCACCGTTCCCGCACCGAGCAGGATCAGTGGTTGGATGACCGGTGTGACCGGGCCCGACTTGATCGATGCGCTGCGCGCCGACGTCTCCGCGTGCGGCTACTTCCCCGACCTCATCACCGACGGGATGCTGCTGGCGCTGGGCGACGAGCCCCTGGTCACGCACCTCGTGCACCACGAGGCCACGTTCAACGAGGACGCACTGCACCGTCATCTCACCGTCCTGGCGCTCACGGACACCCGCCTGGTCGTGGGGCACACCGACGAGCACACCATCGACCTCGGGCCCCTGCAGGCGGCCAGCACCACCGAGTCCGTCGCGCTGGGGTCCTTCACCTGCGTGTCGCTCACCCGCATCGTCAGCCGGCCGGAGTCATACGGGACCCCCGCCTCCCGGGTCGAGGAGGCCTGGCTGACGGCGGGCTGGGGCACCATGCGGCGGGCCGATCTCGAGCCGGCAGGGTGCGGCGACCCCGACTGCGAGGCCGATCACGGCTACATGGGCACCTTCACCTCCGACGACCTCACCGTGCGCATGAGCGCCGCGGCCGACGGGGCCGAGAACGTCGAGCGTCTGGTGGCGTTCGCCACCGCGCTGCAGCGGCGTACGGGACGTGGGACCGGGTCGACGAGGACGGCCTCGTGAGCCAGCTGCGGCTGCCTGCGTACGGGACTGCTGCCCTCGCCGACCTGCTGCCGTCGGTCACGGCCCATCTGGGGGTGCCCGGCTGCCGGCCAGACGTGCTGGGGCTGCCGAGCGCCAAGCGCTACGTGGTGCTGCTCATCGACGGGCTCGGCTGGCACCCGGTGACCTCGGCACTGGCCTCGGCACCGTTCTTCACCGACGCACTGGCCCGGGCCCGCCGGCTCACGGTCGGGGTGCCCAGCACCACGGTGACGTCGCTGACCAGCCTCGGCACCGGCATGTCGCCGGGGATGCACGGCATCGCCGGGCTCACCATGCGTGACACGGTCGCCGACCGCATCTTCTCGCCGCTGGCCTGGGACACGCCGACGCCACCGGCCGAGCTGCAGCCGATGCCGACGTTGTTCGAGCGGGCGCGCGCGGAGGGCGTGACGGTCACGACTGTGCTGCCGGCGCGGTTCAAGGGGAGCGGGCTCACCGTCGCAGGTCTGCGCGGCGGCCTCTTCGAGCCTCTCGACGACGAGCACGACGACGAGGACCGTCTCGCACGCACCGTCGCCGCCGCGGCCCGGGGGGACAGGTCGCTGGTGTACGTCTACGACCGGCTCCTCGACCACGCCGGCCACGCGCACGGCACCACGTCGTCGCAGTGGCTCCGGCAGCTGCAGCGGCTGGACGTGTTCGCCGCCGAGCTGCGCGAGCGGCTGCCCCGCGACACGGTGCTCGTGATCACCGGTGACCACGGGATGGTCGACGTCCCGCCCCACCACCGCGTGGTGATGGAGGACGAGCCTGAGCTGATGCAGGGCGTGGAGATGATCGGCGGCGAGGCGCGCCTGCGCCAGCTCTACACCAGCGCCCCCGACGAGGTCGCCGCACGGTGGGCGGCGCGGCTGGGGGAGCGGGCCTGGGTCCGGACCCGCCAGCAGGCCGTCGAGGAAGGCTGGCTCGGCAAGGTGGCCCCCCGCGTGGCTGCCCGGTTCGGCGACGTGCTGGTGGCCATGCAGGACGACTGGGCGGTGCTCACTCAGCAGCTGCCGGGCGAGTTCACCCTGGTCGGCATGCACGGCTCTCTGACCCCGCGGGAGATGGACGTCCCGCTCATCGTCGCGTAGCAGGAAGGTCTTGCCGATGGCACCGCTGATCGACGTCGAGGAGCTCGCGGCCCTGCTAGGGTCGGGGCGGCCGGTGACGCTGCTGGACGTGCGGTGGGCCCTGGGGCGCAGCGACGGCCGGGAGCAGTTCGCGGCGGGGCACCTGCCGCGGGCCGCGTACGTGGACCTGGACACCGAGCTGGCCGGGCCCCCTGGCGCCGGAGGGCGGCACCCGCTGCCGACGGCCCCGCTGCTCACGGCCGCCATGCAGCGCGCCGGGGTCTCGGCGGACGTGCCGGTGGTGGCGTACGACGGGGGTGCAGGTTTCGGCGCTGCCCGGCTCTGGTGGGTGCTGACCGACGCCGGTCACGTCGACGTGCGGGTGCTCGACGGCGGGTACGCGGCGTGGGTCGCGGCCGGCGGAGAGGTGGAGACCGGGAGCGCGGCACCCGAGCCCGGCACGTTCGTCGCCGAGCCGGGGCAGCGGGCGTCGGTCGACGCGGACGGGGTAGCGGCGCACCTTGCGGCCAGCGGGGCCGTGCGTGACGTCCGGGCGCCGGAGCGGTTCAGCGGCGAGCAGGAGAGCGTCGACCCGGTCGCCGGTCATGTGCCCGGGGCGACGAACCTGCCCGTCGGCGGCCTGACCGGGCCCGATGGCTTCGCGAGCGTGCAGGCGTTGCGGGAGCGGTTCGCGGGGGTACGGCCGGGGGACGTGCTCATGTGCGGCTCCGGGGTGACCGCCGCCGCGGCGATGCTGGCCGGCGAGCAGGCGGGCATCGAGGGCCTGGTGCTCTACCCGGGGTCGTGGTCGGACTGGATCACCGATCCCACCCGCCCCGTGGCCCAGGGCGCCTGAGGCTCAGCCCTGGGCGCGGTCGATGATCTGGGTCGCCACCCCGACCGAGGCGTTCTCGGGCAGCCAGCGCGTCCTCCAGCTGCATCCCGGCTCCGGTGAAGATCGGCACGTACGCCCGCGAGATGGTCTGCTCAGGGACCACCGGCACGGTGAACGCCACCATGTGCCAGCTGGTGAGCGCCTGTGTGGTGTGCGTGTAGGACCAGCTCATGGCCGCCGGGTGCGGCGTCGCCAGGGTGCGCAGCCCGGCCGCGTGGAGGGCGGGCACCACCTTGTCGTACGAGGTGGGGTCCTGCCGGGAAGCCGTGGAGGAGCACCACCGGCTCGCCGTCCCGGGGCCCTCGTCGATGACCTGGAAACTGAGACCGTCGTTCTCGAACGAGGCCGCCGTCACTCCTTGCTGCCGAACATGATCTCGTCCCACGACGGCACCGACGCCCGCTTGCTGCGGCTGCGCTTGGGGGCGGGCTTGACCGGCTTGGCCTCGCCGGTAGGAGCCGGTGGGTTCTGCTCCGGCTGCTCCGCCGGGGCCTGGTCCGCCACTGGCGGCACCGGCTGGGCGCGCCGACGCGTGCCAGAGGTGCGACGAGGCGGCCGGGCAGGGGGCTGCGGCTCGTCGGGGTCTGGCGCCGTC
>CAKZHP010000007.1 GCA_936924635.1 uncultured Propionibacteriaceae bacterium | reverse complement strand
GGCCCCCTGAGCCCGATTGAACACATGTTCAATCGAGACGGAAGCGAAATTTCGCTTCCGTCTGAGCAGAACTCTTGTCAGGTGCGACGAGACATGAGCCTGAACGCACCGAGCGGTGGCGCCCATCCGGGCCGCTCCGCCCGGGCCAGCGCCCGCCGCATCCGGTGCTCCAGCTCGCCCGGGTCCCGTACGTCGTGACTCACCGCCCGCACCACCTGCCATCCGAGGCCGGCAAAGCCCTCCTCGCGCCTCTTCTCGGCGACCAGCGCGTCCGCGCCCCCGTCGGGCCCGTACTTCACCGCCCCGTCGAACTCCCACAGCACCCCCTTGTCGAGGATCCCGCCGTCGGCACGGCCCACGAACCGTCCGCGCTCGTCGAGGATCGTCACCTGCAGCTCCGAGCGCGGGAACCCCAGCTGGTTCAGCGCGACGCGCATCAGGCTCTCCCCCGGGCTCTCCGCGCGGTCGTCCCACAGCTCGGCGGCAGCCCGCGCCTTGTGCACGCCCCGCGTGCGCTCCGACTCGTCGACGACCTGAGCCAGCTCCTCGTACGTGCAGAGCCCCGCGTGCAGAGCAGCATCCGCGACGGCCACCGCAGTGCCGAGGCTCTGCGTGCGCGCCACGTCCACGACCGTACGCGCCGGGTGCGTGACCGCGATCCCGTCCAGCCTCGTACGCCATCGCGGCGGCAGGGCCCCCGCATGCACCACCCGGCTCTCCCCATGGAGACCCCCGCCGACGCCGGGACGCGTGAAGTGCACGCGGCTGAGGTCAGCACCCGGCACAGGCAACCCGTGCAGCACGGCCGCGCTCACGTGGCTCACCACCAGCCCGCACCGTCGGGCCATGGCCACCACCGACAGCCGGTGCCGTTCGTCCGGCCACGGTGGCAGGTCGCCGACGGCCACGAACGTGCCGCTGGCGACCTTGACCAGGTCACCGGCTGCCACGAGCCGGGTCAGCTGGTGAGGAGACATGCCGTCGTTGATGAGCTGCAGGCGCGTACGGATCATGAGGCCAGCCTGACCGCTGTCAATCCGCTCCTCGGAGTTGTCCACAGAACTACCCACAGGTAATTCATGCCTGTGGACAACCCGGCTCCCACCAGACAAGGATTCTGCGCAGACAGAAGCGATTTTCGCTTCCGTCTGGACAGAACATGTGTTCAATCGGGTTCTGCCTGGGGCCCGGCCACCCGCGATGCGGTTGAGTGGGGGCATGGAAGTGCTGATGCTCGGGACGGGGTCGTCCGACGGGTGGCCCAACGCCTGGTGCCCCAGGCCCTGCTGTACGTCCCTCGTCGCCGCCGGGCTGGTGCGTTCCCCGACCTCGGCGCTGGTCGACAGGCAGCTGCTCATCGATCCCGGCCCCGACGCGCCGCGGCAGGCGATGCGCGCCAACATCACGCTGGCCTCGCTGAGGTACGTGCTGATCTCTCACGCCCACCCGGACCACCTCGACCCCACGTTCCTCATGCACCGCTCCTGGGTCAACGACCAGCCTCTGGTCGTCGTGGGCCCGCAGCCGGTCATCGACGCCTGCAAGCCGTGGGTGCGGGGCGGCAACGTCCAGCTCGTCGCGGTCACCGCCGGGCGCGACGTCACCGTCGGCCCCTACCGCGTCCGGGCCCTGCCCGCCGCCCACGAGGCGAACGGCGAGGCCTGCCTGTACGCCGTCGCGGGCCCCGACGCCACCATCCTGTGGGCCACCGACACCGGCCCCTGGGCGCGCGGGGTGAAGGAGATGCTCGCCGGCACACCGCTGAACCTGGTGCTGCTGGAGGAGACCTTCGGTGATGCCGACGCGCGCGACGGGCACCACAACCTGCGCACGTTCGCCGAGGCCCTCGCCCAGCTGCGCGAGTGGGGCAACGTCACCGGCGAGACCGACGTCGTCGCGGTCCATCTCGGCCACCAGAACCCGCAGCCCGAGGAGCTCTACCTGCGGCTGCGCGACCTCGGCGCACGCGCGGTGCCCGACGGCACGCCCATCATCACCGGCGGCGTACGCGACTCGCTCGACCTCTGACCTGCGCGGTCGGCTCACGCGCCGGCCGTCCCCTCGCCTGACGCGAGTGAGCGCACCGTCGCGGCTGCGCGTCGCTCGCGCCTCACCCCTAGGGGCGGCGAGCGGGTCTACGCTCAGCCTCGGCGCCGACTGGCGGTGCCGACGAAGGAGGCGAGACCTATGGCCGACTGGGCCGCAGACGTCAAGAAGCACGACGCGCAGGCTGACGAGGAGGTGATCGCCGGCATCGTCCGTCACTGCGGGATCGCGCTGCAGAATCAGGACTCGTCGCTGGTGTCGTTCAGCGACCCCGAGGAGCTGAAGCGGGTGCGCGAGGGCTTCGTCAAGAAGAAGCTCGCCGTCACCGACTCCGACGAGGAGATCGACAAGGTGCTGGCTGGTGTCGGCCAGACCCTCAAGGACTCGCACCGCAAGAACCGCGTCACCGTCTACTACCTGCTCGCGAAGCACTACAAGAAGACCGACCTCTTCGTGAAGAAGTCTTCCTGACAGGAGATCCTGGGCGGCCGGCTGGGTGATCCCGGCCGGCCGTTCGTCTACTTCCCAGCCCCCCAGAACAGCCGGTCGACCACACGCTTCGACCGCCTGGCCGTGCCGGCCCAGTCCTCCTGCAGGTGCGACGCGCCGCCGGGCCCGTACCCGAGCGCCTGCGCCACCTGTGCCAGC
Organism: uncultured Propionibacteriaceae bacterium; assembly: GCA_936924635.1. Taxonomy (GTDB): domain Bacteria; phylum Actinomycetota; class Actinomycetes; order Propionibacteriales; family Propionibacteriaceae; genus Fen-668. The sequence continues at coordinate 14,459 of CAKZHP010000007.1, read as the reverse complement.
TCCCTGTTGTCGTTGGGCAAGGTGTCCGACGGCCGCCCCCGCACCAGCATCGACGCGTTGCGGATCTGCGAGGCCAGCAGCCACGCCGACCGCAGCACCTCCGCGTCGGCCTCACCGACCAGCCCCGCGGTCACCGCGGCCTCCAGCGCGGGCAGGGTCTGCGTGGTGCGCAGGCCGGGGATCTCGTACGCGTGCCGCATCTGCACCATCTGCACGACCCACTCCACGTCGCTGAGGGCGCCAGGGCCGAGCTTGAGGTGCCGTCTCGGGTCCACCCCGCGCGGCATCCGCTCGGCCTCCATCCGCGCCTTCAGCCGCCGGATCTCCATCACCTGTGTCTCGCTGAGGCCGCCGTCGGGGAAGCGCAGCGGGTCGGCCAGGTCGATCAGCCTCCCGACCAGTGCCTGGTCACCTGGCCCCGGGGCGGCCCGCAGCAGTGCCTGCGCCTCCCAGGTGGCCGACCAGCGACCGTAGTAGCGGGCGTACGCTCCCACCGTCCGCACGAGCGGGCCGTTCTTGCCCTCTGGCCGCAGGTCGGCGTCGAGCGTGAGGGCGACGTCGGCGCCGCCCTGGCGCAGCAGCGTACGCACCCGGGTGGCGATGCCGACGGCCCGTCGCTGCACCTCCGCGTCGTCGGTGTCGTCGATCACGAACAGGGCGTCGGCGTCGGAGCCGTACGACATCTCCGACCCGCCCCAGCTGCCGCAGCGCACGATCCCGATCCGCGGTGGCTCCTCGACCTCGCGGGACGCCAGCATCAGCATCGCGCCCACGGTGGCGGTGGCGATGTCGGCCAGCCCCGCACCCACGGCGAGCGTGTCGACGTGGCCCAGCAGATGGCCCTCGGCGACCCGCAGCAGCTCCCGGCGGCGGATGCCCATCACCGCGTCGGCGGCGTCGTCGGCGCCGGCGTGACGCGCCAGCACCGCGGCCATCGCCGCCTCCAGGTCAGCGAGGGGACGCGGCTCGATCGGCTCGTCGCTGGTCAGCAGCTCGACCTGCTGCGGGGCGCGGCGCATCAGCCCGACGGCGTACCGGGACGTCGACACGACCCGCGCCAGCCGCTCGGCGACGGCCGACTCGTCGCGCAGCGCGCGCAGGTACCACGGCGTGGAGCCCAGGGCCTCCGACACCTGCCGGAACGCCAGCAGCCCGTGATCGGGGTCGGGCCCGTCGGTGAACCAGGCCAGCATCACCGGCAGCAGCTGCCGCTGGATCTCGGCGCCGCGGGACATGCCGGTCGTGAGGGCCTCGAGGTGCCGCAGGGCGGTCGGCGGGTCCGCGTAGCCGAGCGCCTGCAGCCGGTCCCGCGCCGCCTCGGTGGTGAGCCGCATCTGGCCCGAGGGGATCCGGGCGACAGCCTCCAGCAGCGGCGAGTAGAAGATGCGCCGGTGCAGCCGCGTGACCACACGGGTGCTGGCACGAAACCGGTCGGTGACCTCGGCCGGGGTGGCGAGGCCGGTGGCGCGGGCGAGGCGGCGGAGGCCGTCCTCGTCGTCGGGCAGCAGGTGGGTGCGCCGCAGCCGCTGCAGCTGCACCCGGTGCTCGAGGAGACGCTGGAACCGGTACGCCTCCGCCAGGCGGGCCCCGTCCTCGCGGCCGACGTACCCGTGGTCGACGAGCTCCTGCAGCGCGGGCAGGGTGCCGCGCAGACGAAGCCGCTCGTCGGCCCGGCCGTGCACCAGCTGGAGCAGCTGCACGCTGAACTCGGTGTCGCGCAGACCGCCGGCGCCGAGCTTGATCTCGCGGCCCGCCTCCTTGGCCGGGATCAGCGAGATCACCCGCTGCCGCATCTCCTGCGTGTCACGGACGAACCCCTCCCGGCCGGCAGCGGCCCAGACGTACGGGGCGAGCAGGTCGCAGAAGTCCTGACCCAGCGCGAGGTCACCAGCGGCCGGGCGCGCCTTGAGCATGGCCTGGAACTCCCAGCTCCTCGCCCACTTGGTGTAGTAGGCCTCCATGCTGGCGAGCGTTCGCACCAGCGGGCCGGCCTTGCCCTCGGGGCGGAGCGCGGCGTCGACGGGCCAGAGCGTGCCGGCGGCGGTGTGGTCGGAGCAGGCCCGGGTGAGCGCGGCGGCCAGGCGGGTCGCGATGGACACCGCCTGCTCCGGCGAGCAGCAGGGCTCCCCGTCAAGGTCCAGGGCGGGCTCGGCGACGTACAGCACGTCGACGTCGGAGACGTAGTTCAGCTCCTGCGCGCCGGTCTTGCCCAGGGCGATCACGGCGAGGCGGCAGCGGTCATGGCCGGGGACGGCCGCGCGGGCGATGGCGAGGGCCGTCTCCAGCGCCGCGTCGGCGAGGTCGGCGAGCTCGCCGGCGACGTCCGGCAGCACGGCGGTGGGGTCGTCGGCGGTCAGGTCGCGGGCGGCGATGCGGTAGAGCTCGCGCCGGTACGCGTGGCGCAGCTCGTCTCGCGCGTCCGGGCTGGTGGCGACGGGGGTGGCGCTGGCCGGGTCGGCTCCCACCGCGGCCAGCAGGGTCTCGCGCAGAAGGCCGGCAGGATGGCGTACGGGGTCGGCGGCCAGCACCTCGACGTCGGCCGGGCGCATCACCAGGCGGCGCCCCAGCTCGGCCGACCCGCCGAGGAGCGCGAGGACGCGGCGAGCGAGGTCCGGCTGCTCCACCAGGGAGTGGGCGCGCAGCGGGTCGGCCGTCAGCAGGTCGACCAGGGTGGCCAGCGCCAGGTCGGGGTCGATGGTCTGGGAGGCGGCGTCGACGAGGTCGCGTGCTCCGTCCTGGTGGTGCTCGGCGAGCCGGGTCACGAGGCTGGCGGCGGCGCCCAGGTCGCGGAAGCCACGGCGGGCGAGGTCCCCCTCCGTCGTCACCAGGCGCACGGGCTCAGGCTAGTCCGCGGCCGCGCTGGTCGAGCGAGGATCCGCGACCCCCGACCCGCATTGAACACATGTTCAATGCGTTCCGAAGCATTATTTCGCTTCGGAACGCATCGAAGGCTTGCTAGGTGGTGCCCGAGTACATGCCGAACGCCCTCACCTGGCCAGCTCCATCTACTGGGCTTCGACGCGACGACCCTCGCAAGCTCGACCTGCTTGCCCTCCACCGCAGACTGCTCGGGCCCTGCTCGCTCAACCAGCGGTTAGGCTCGGCCGGTGCCGTACTCCCCCCGTCTCCGTCAGCAGGTCGCAGCCGCCGCGGCCGGACTTCTGGGTGGCGGGTCGCACGAGCGGCGGCTCGCGGCGTCAGTGCTCGCCACGGACGCCCCTGAGCGCACGCAGGTCGCCCTCGCCGTACGTGCCGTGGCCGCGAAGCTGGAGGAGGCTGCTCCGGGGCGTACGGTCGAGCTGCGCGTCCCTCCGTACGCCGCCGTGCAGCTCGACGACGGCACCGGCGGGCCGGTGCACACCCGCGGCACGCCCCCGGCCGTCGTGGAGACCGACGCCACCACGTTCCTCCGCCTGGCCACCGGCGACCTCACCTGGGAGGACGCGGTCTCCGGCCACCTGCTGCGCCGCAGCGGCGTGCACGCCGACCTGGCCGACCGGTTCCCGCTCCCCTGACTCGACTGGCGCCCGAAGGTCTCGACGCGCAGTACCCTCGCAAGCTCGGGTCCTGCTTGCTCAACCGGCGGAATCTGCTCGACCAGGGAATGGCGTTCCTCAGAGCACCCGGAGCAGCGTCTGCAGCTCCCACGGGGTGACCTGACGGCGGTACGCCTCGAACTCCTCGGTCTTGTTGCGGAGGAAGTAGTCGTACACGTGCTCGCCCAGCGTGTCCGCGACCAGCTCAGACTGCTCCATGCGCCGGATCGCCTCGTCGAGGTTCTTCGGCAGCGGCTTGATGCCCAGCGCCCGGCGGTCGTTCTCCGACAGTGCCCAGACGTCGTCCTCGGCGCCGGGCGGCAGCTCCATGCCCTTGTCGATGCCGTCGAGGCCGGCGTTGAGCAGCAGCGCGTACGCGAGGTAGGGGTTGCAGGCCGAGTCCAGCGAGCGCACCTCCACGCGGGCCGACGCGCCCTTGGTGGGCTTCAGCGAGGGCACCCGCACCAGGGCGGAGCGGTTGTTGCGGCCCCAGCAGATGTACGAGGGGGCCTCGGCGCCGCCGGCGAACCGCTTGTACGAGTTCACCCACTGGTTCGTCACGGCGGTGATGTCGGCCGAGTGGTGCAGCACGCCCGCGACGAACTGCCGCGCCACGTCGGAGAGGTGGAACTCGGCGCTGGCGTCGAAGAACGCGTTGCGGTCGCCCTCGAACAGCGACACGTGGGTGTGCATGCCCGAGCCGGGAGCATCGGCCAGCGGCTTCGGCATGAACGACGCATGGATGCCCTGGGAGGCGGCCACCTCCTTCACCACCACCCGGAAGGTCATGATGTTGTCGGCCATCGTGAGCGCGTCCGCGTACCGGAGATCGATCTCGTGCTGGCCCGGGCCGCCCTCGTGGTGGCTGAACTCCACCGAGATGCCCATCTGCTCCAGCATCGTGATCGACTGGCGTCGGAAGTCGCTGCCGTGGCCCAGCGTGGTGTGGTCGAAGTAGCCGCCGGTGTCGAGCGGCACCGGCGGCGTCGCCTCACCGGTGGGGGGCTCGAAGAGGTAGAACTCCACCTCGGGGTGCGTGTAGAACGTGAACCCGCGGTCACCGGCCTTGCGCAGGGCGCGCTTGAGCACGAAGCGTGGGTCGGCGTACGACGGCGAGCCGTCCGGCAGCCGGACGTCGCAGAACATGCGCGCGGTGGGCTGGTCGTCGTCGCGCCAGGGCAGGATCTGGAAGGTCGTGGGGTCCGGGTGGGCGACCATGTCCGACTCATACCGGCGGGCGAAGCCCTCGATGGCCGACCCGTCGAAGCCGACGCCTTCGGCGAACGCTCCCTCGACCTCGGCGGGGGAGATCGCCACCGACTTGAGGAAGCCCTGCACGTCGGTGAACCAGAGGCGTACGAACCGCACGTTGCGCTCCTCCATGGAGCGCAGGACGAACTCGGTCTGCTTGTCCATCCCGCTCAGCCGCCGAAGGGGCTGGAACGGTCCTCGTCCCAGTCGTCCTCGTTCTCGCGGCGGTCCGCGGCGTCCCACTGCTCGTTGCGCGCGGCCACGGTGTCCAGGGCCGCGGCGGCCTCCTGCTCGGTCGCGTACGGCCCGAGGCGGTCCTCGCTCTTGCACGCCCCGTAGGGCTCGACCCGGTGGTGCTTGAGGCACCAATACCACTGTCCTTCGGCCATGCCGACCCCTCCTCGCCCCCGCGGCCTGTGAAGAGCCGCTGGGTATCATGCGCTCTCGTGACTCGCGTCGAACCCTACCCACTCACCCCGTTGCGCGACGTACCCGCGTCGATTCCCCGCCCGGAGTACGTGGGGAAGCCGGCGGCGGCGCGGTACACGGGGTCGCACGTGCAGTCGGCGGAGACCATCGAGAAGATGCGGGTCGCCGGCAGGATCGCGTCGCAGGCGATGCACGAGGCCGCCAAGCATATCGCCCCCGGCGTCACCACCGACGAGCTCGACGCCGTCGCCCACGAGTTCCTGTGCGACCACGGCGCGTACCCCTCGGCGCTGCTGTACCCCGGCCACGGCGGGGGGCAGCCCTTCCCGAAGGGGATCTGCACCTCGGTCAACGAGGTGATCTGCCACGGCATCCCCGACACCCGACCGCTCGAGGACGGCGACCTGGTCAAGATCGACATCACCGCGTTCAAGGACGGGGTGCACGGCGACAACTGCGGCACCTTCGGCTGCGGCGAGCTCGACGAGGACTCCCGGCTGCTGATGGAGCGCACGAAGACCGCCCTGGACCGGGCCATCAAGGCCGTGGTGCCCGGGCGCCAGCTGAACGTGATCGGCCGGGTCATCGAGTCGTACGCCAACCGGTTCGGGTACGGCATCGTGCGCGACTACACCGGCCACGGCGTGCACACCGCGTTCCACTCGGGGCTGGTCATCCTGCACTACGACGAGCCGCGTCTGACCACCGTGATCGAGCCCGGCATGACGTTCACCATCGAGCCCATGCTCACCCTGGGCAAGGGCGACGCCCACCAGTGGGACGACGACTGGACCGTCCTCACCAACGACGGCTCCCGGGTCGCCCAGTGGGAGCACACCCTGGTGGTCACCGACACCGGCGCCGAGGTCCTCACACTCCCCTGACCGCGGCCGCGACGTGACCGACCCACAGGGTGTCGCGGGCCCGCGTCATCGCGACGAAGAGCGTCCGCCGGTCGAGCTCGACCCGCTCGCGGTAGGCGTCCTCGGTCTCGTCGCGACGCTGGGGCTTCGGCCGGGCCGCCTGGGGCAGGAAGACGTGCGGGAACTCCATCCCCTTCGACCGGTGGTACGTGCCGACCTTGACGCAGTCCGTAGGGCGACCGTCGTAGGACTTGAGCGAGACCGCGGGGATCCCCACCGCATTCAGCTGGTCCACGTACCTCTCGGTCATCGGGTTGGTGGGCACGAGGACGGCGATGTCAGCCACCCGTGCACCGCCGTCGAGAGCGTGCCGCACCGCGGCCAGGAAGGCGGCCTCGTGGGACGCGACGTCAGGAAGCACCTGCGACACCGGCGGGGCTCCGCGCCGGGTGGCGATGATCTCCCGGTCGCCCACCTCCTCCAGGTCGTCCAGGTCACCGAAGGCGTCGCCTGAGACGATCGTCCGGGCTGCGGCCAGAATCTCCTCGGTGTTGCGGTAGTTGTGCCGCATCACGACGGCCCGGCCGCGCACGTCGATACCAGCCTCGCGCAGCGTGAAGCCGCCCGGGTAGATCGACTGCTGCCCGTCGCCGATCAGCAGCAGCCCGTCCGGCCGGTCCTGCACGAGATGGTGGAACATCCGCAGCGCCACGCACGGCAGGTCTTGCACCTCGTCGACGACCACGGCGGTGTACGGCGGGACGGGGCCGGTGCGGAGCGCGTGCTCGGCGTAGATGAAGACGTCCGCGAAGTCGTGCACGCCGCGGGCCTGGAGCTGCTGCTGGTAGGCGATCAGCAGGTGCCAGACCGCGAGGCGCTGCTCGACGCCCAGCCGGAAGCGTCGCCCGACCCGCTCCAGACGGGCGTAGTCCTCGAACTCGAAGATCGCCCGGCCCTTGATGACGTTGGCGATCTCGTCCTTCCAGTACTCCCAGTCCACCGGCAGCCGCTTGAGCAGGCCGGGCTTGCCGACCTCGGCCCAGGCGGCGCGGTACGCGGCGTTGATCGCCGCCTTCTCTGGCGTGAGCGGGGTGCCACGCTCGCGCAGCAGGTCGAGGGCGAACTGGTGGGCGCTCCTGAAGTCCACCCGGTCCGCGGTCTGGGGCGACAACCGCCCGTACTGCGCCTTCAGCGCCTTCGGCAAGGTGTGTACGTAGCTGGTGACGAGCACCCTGCCCGGTCGTGTCGAGGCGATCCAGGCGGCGCGGTGCAGGCCGAGCACTGTCTTGCCGGTGCCGGCGGCGCCTCGGATGCGTACGGGGCCGTTATAGCTGCGCCGCACGTAGGGCGCCTGGTCAGGGTGCAGCCACGTCATCCAGCTCTCGATCGGCTGCGCGGCGAGACCCTCGAGGATCGCGGACTCCATCTCCGCGGGCGTGATGAGGGCCTCCTGCACCTCGTCGTCGGGCTCACGCACGAGTGGTTCGAGAGGCTCCGCGGCGCGCCGCGGCCGTGGCGGGAACAGTTACTGACAACGCCTGACGAGGATGTCGACCTGGTGGTCGTCGAGGCGGATGCCGTGGCGTGCGACGAAGGCCGGGCCCTCACGCTCCCCCACCACCTCCAGGCCGCTCACCTGGCCGTGAGACCCAGACCGACCGGCGAGGACGACGACGCCCACCACGAGGGCGGGGGGCAACCCCACGTCTGCCAGCTCGGTTCGAGCGATGCCCAGCAGGGCCACCATCGACCTGAGGTCGCCGGTGGCGTCCTGCCCCCGGCGGAAGATGCGGCCGTCAGCGACCCGGGTCTCGGCCCAGCACTTCGTGTCCAGGATGAACACACCCCCGGGGCCGATGGCGACGAGGTCGACGTTCGCGGCGCCGCCCCTAGGCCAGGAACGGTCCGTGAGGAAGCGGTAGCCGAGCGCCGTCAGGCGGCCCAGAGTGCGCGCCGTGCGGTGCTCGGTCTCAGCCGCCACCGCCATACGCCCCGCCAGCTCACGCTGCTGCGCCGCCTCCTGCTCCAGCTGCGCGGCGCGCTCCCATGCGGTCGTGGCCATCTCGTGGGCCGAGGTCCCAGCTGCCATCGTGAACCACCTCCGGCGGCGACACTCTCAGGCGATCTACGGCACGGTTGTCAAGATGAGACGATCCACACGTGACGGGACGTCAGAGCCCAAGTGCGCTCAGACCGCGCGGCCGTCCCGGTCGCCGTTGTCGGCGATGCCCTGGGCGTTCGTCTCGTCCGTCTTGGCGTAGTCCTTCGGCCGACCCTCGGCGACGTGACCGGTCTCGGCGGCCGGGGGAATGCCGTCGTCGGTGCCGGGGGTCGACCCCTCACCGCCGGACGGGGTCATCATGCTGGTCTCGGAGACCTGGCCCTCGGACATGTGCGCTCCTTCGTTCGTGCCGCCCGGGCGGGCGTACGCGGATCACCGTAACGGCCGCCACTGACAGATTCGGCCGGAGCAACCCACTGGCGGGTGCGCTCAGCCCTCCCAGGGGTGCTTCTCGGTCGTTGCCACCGGCGGTCGATGGTTCGCGCAGCGATCCGGCACGTGAAGCAGAGCGGCACCGGTCAGCAGCGGCACGCGGGTCGCCACGCGCGCGTCCGCTCGCCCCGGTCGTACGGCCCGGGCAGGGAGCAGCCCAAGGTCGTCGGTGAGCGCCCCTGGGCCGTACACTCGCACCGGACGAGCCGGCCGGGTGACCGCGGCCCCGCGAGGGGCTGAGGAAAGTCCGGACTCCGCAGAGCAGGGTGGTGGGCAACACCCACCCGGGGCGACCCGCGGGACAGTGCCACAGAGAGCAGACCGCCCGCCGCGAGGCGGGTAAGGGTGAAACGGTGGTGCAAGAGACCACCAGCACCCCAGGTGACTGGGGTGGCTAGGCAAACCCCACCCGGAGCAAGACCGAGAAGGGCCTCCGGGCCCGCGACAGCGCCTGAGGGCTGCTCGCCCGAGCTGTCGGGTAGGTCGCACGCGCCTCGGCGCGAAGGCCGCTGGTGACAGCGGTCGCAGATGGATGGTCACCGGCCCCTCGGGGTCACAGAATCCGGCTTACAGGCCGGCTCGTCCTCACCCTCGTGTCCCTCGGGCGTACGCGGTCGGGCCCGCAAGCCGGTGCTGCCTGCCGGGCCCCCCTTGCGCCGACGGATACCCCGGGCTGCGGGGTTCATGAGCAGCTCAGCGGCTCGCCATGGTCGATGCGAGCTTGGGTGCCGCGTCGCGCACGACGCCCTGCTCACCACCGGCGATCCGAAGGCCGGCGTAGAGGCCCTTCTTCTGGCAGCCGACGACAGTGATGGGGACGCCGCCACGGGTGCCGCTGCGGAGGCGGGCGGTGGACGCGCCGGGAACGGTCATGGTGCTGTCTTCCCCGGCGAGGTTGAGGGTCGTGGTGGACCAGTAGCTGTCGAACGAGGCGGACCGCTTGGCTTGGACGGTCACCACGGAGACGGTCGGCTGGGTGCCGCCGGCGCTGTACAGACACATGCCGTCGGGGTGGAGAGTGCGTCCTTGACTCGGTAGCCAGAGCCGAACACCGCGTCGGGTCCGCCGCCGTGAGCAGGGAGCAGGCGTCGACAACTGTGCTGCTGGAGCACCCGCCAGACCACCGAGAGCGAGACTCATGGCGGTCGCCGCACCCGCCACGCCGAGCAACCGAGATCGACGGACCATGGAGCGGACGCCAAGTGACAGTCAGGTCAGCCCAGAGCCGTTATCGTCACCGCCGATGGGTACGGTGGGAGCCCTGACCGACGAAAGGACCCATCATGGCCCGCTACGACCTCGGCACGACCACGCTCGGAGAGCTGCTGAACGACCCGCAGGTGGTCGAGATCATCGAGCGCAACGCCCCCGGCATCACGAGCAACCCCATGATCGGCATGGCCAAGGGAATGACCGCCAAGCAGGTGCTCGACATGGGCGCCAGCATGGTCGGCAAGGAGAAGATCGACGCCATCGTCACCGAGGTCGACCAGCTCGACTGACCGGCCTTCCGACGGCTCGATCGGCCCGCGCCCGGCCCCCCTCGCGGCGCCGCGCGCGGGCCGTCGCGCGCCACGCCCGCGTGGGTGATTGAGAAATGAACGAGGTGCGGTCGTGATGGTCTACATTTCCCCCATGACAGCCCCGAACAGACGTACGTTCCTCGGCGCCACCGGCGGCGCCCTGGCCGCTCTCGGACTCGCCGCGTGCGGCAGCAACACCGGTGGGGTCTCCACCGGTGGCTCCTCCTCCGGCGGCGCCGCCAGCGGCTCGCAGCCGCAGCTCACGCAGTGGTACCACGAGTACGGCGAGAAGGGCGTCCAGGAGGCGGTCACGCGCTACGCGGCCGACTACAAGGACGCCAAGGTCACCGTGAAGTGGACGCCGGGCAACTACGACCAGCTCGTGCCGACCACGCTCGTCACCAACGACGTGCCCGACGTCTTCGAGTACGCCAACGGGCCCACCCTCGACATGATCAAGGCCGGCCAGGTGGCCGACATGACCGACGTCATCGGCTCGGCGACCTCGCAGTTCAACAAGCCCGTGCTCGACCGGCTCACCTACCAGGGCAAGATCTGGGCGGTTCCGCAGACGATCGACATGCAGCTGCTCTACTACCGCAAGTCGGTGCTGCAGGCGAAGGGTCTGTCCGCCCCCACCACCTTCGACCAGCTCGCGGCTGCTGCCGCTGCCGTGAAGACCTCCTCGATGGGCGGCTTCTTCGCCGGCAACGACGGGGGTGTCGGCGTCCTTGGGGCGATGCTGATCTGGGCCTCGGGCAACGAGATGCTGAACGCCGACAAGTCGGCCCTCGGCTTCCTCAACGACAAGTTCTACTCGGCGATCACCGCCTACCGCACGCTGCACGGCTCCGGCAACCTGCTCCAGAGCGCCTCGGCCGACTGGTTCGACGCCGCCCCGTTCGTCAACGGCGAGACGGCCATGCAGTGGGGCGGCCTCTGGTCGCTGCCCGACGTGCAGAAGAAGTGGGGCGACGACTTCGGCGTCGTGCCCTTCCCCGCCTTCGCGGGCGGCCGTCAGGCGGTGCCGTTCGGTGCGTACAGCGCCTGCGTGCCGGCCAAGTCGAAGAACGTCGACGCGGCCAAGAAGTTCGTCAAGTGGCTGTGGGTCGACCAGGAGGACAAGCAGGTCGAGTTCTCCACCAAGTTCGGCACCCACATCCCGGCCAAGCCGGCGCTGGCGGGCAAGACCACCACGCTGGCCTCGGGCCCGGGCGCCGACGCGGCGAAGTACGTCGCCGAGCTGGGTCACGCCAACGACCTGCTCTGGACGAGCGCGCTCGGCGAGGCGTACGCGGCCGCGGTGACGAACGTCGTCAAGAAGAACGCCGACCCCAAGACCGAGTTCGCCGGGGTCGGCTCGAAGGCCCAGACCGAGCTGCAGCGCGCCAAGGGCTGACATGTCCGCTGCGCTCCCCTCGCGGCCGCTGTCGACCTGGCAGCGGCTGCGGGGGCGCCAGGGCGGCAACCTGTGGTTCCTGCTCTTCGTCGCCCCCTTCCTGGTCGGCTTGCTCGCGTTCGTGTACGTGCCGATCATCTGGAGCGTCGTACTCTCGTTCTTTGAGGCACGCAACACCGTGGTGCCCACTCGGTTCGTCGGGCTCGACAACTACGCGTACCTGTTCTCCGACCAGCTGTTCGTGCAGTCGCTGCTCACCTTCCTGGGGTTCTCGGCGCTGATCGTCCCCCTCACGTACGTCTGCTCGCTCGGCCTGGCGCTCCTGCTGTCGAGGGTCGGTCGGGGCCAGGCGTTCTTCCGGTCGGTGTTCTTCATGCCGGCGGCGGTGTCCTACGTGGTGGCATCGCTGGTCTGGCGCCTCTCGATCTTCAACGGCGCCCGGTTCGGGCTGCTGAACTCGATCCTGCGGGCCTTCGGCGGCGACAACGTGAACTGGCTGGGGGGCACCAACAGCCTCTACTGGGTGGTGTTGATCTCGCTGCGGCTGTGGTTGCAGACCGGCTACTACATGATCCTGCTGATCGCGGGGCTGAACCGGATCCCGGCCGTCACGTACGAGGCCGCCGCCCTCGACGGCGCCACCGGCTGGGAGGTGCTGCGCTACATCACGCTCCCCCAGCTGCGCGGCACGTCCGTGGCCGTACTCCTGCTGCTGCTGATCGGCGCGTTCCAGGCCTTCGACGAGTTCTGGAACACGCTCTCGTCGGCGGGCACCTACCCGCCGTACGCCCGCCCGCCGCTGGTCCACCTGTTCCTGATCTCCGTCGGCGGCAGCCGGCAGGACCTGGGCGTCGGTGGCGCCGGTACGGTCATCTTGACGCTCATCATCCTGGTCGTCGGGCTGGCGCAGAACTGGCTCACCTCACGTGAGGCGCGGGCATGAGGGCCGGGCGCCCGAGCGTCGTGGGGCAGGTCGTGACCTACGTCGTGCTGTCGCTGCTGGCGGTGCTGTTCCTGCTGCCGTTCGCCGTGATCCTGCGCAACGCCTTCAGCTCGCGCGAGCGGATCGTCGCCGCCGAGTGGAGCTGGGTGCCGGACCGGCTCGGCACGGAGAACCTGCAGGCGCTGTTCGCCAACGACGGCATCGGCATCGCCAAGTCGCTGATCAACTCGACCGTGGTCACCCTCACCCAGACCGTCGCGACGGTCGTGGTGTGCCTGATGGCTGGGTTCGCGCTGGCGCGGTGGGAGCACCGGGCGTCGCGGATCATCCTGGGGCTGACCGTCTTCACGCTGATGGTGCCGGCGACCGTGACGTTCCTGCCGTCGTTCATCATGACGGCGTCGCTGGGCTGGATCGACTCCTATCGGGGCCTGGTGATCCCGGTGATGTGGTCGGCGTTCGCGACCTTCCTGTTCCGGCAGTCGTTCCTCGGCTTCCCGCGCGAGCTGGAGGAGGCGGCGCTGCTCGACGGCGCCAACCCCTGGACGACGTTCTGGCGCATCGTGGTGCCGCCGTCGACGGGCATCATCGGCGCGGTCTCGGTGATCACGTTCCTGGGGTCGTGGAACGGGTTCCTCTGGCCGACGCTGGTCAGCGGTGACAACACGCGTACGGTGCAGGTCGCGCTCAGCCGCTTCATGACCAGCCAGGGAGTCGACTACCCGATGCTGTTCGCGGGTGCGCTGGTGGCGACCATCCCGGTGCTGCTGGTGTTCTTGTTCCTCCAGCGCTACCTGGTGCAGGGCACGGAGTCCAGCGGCATCGACTGAGACGCACAGCTGAGACAGCGCGGCAGTCTTATTCCGATGTCGGAACACAGCTGCCACATTGTTGCTGCGGGTGTCTCAGACGGCCGCGAAGCGGACCTTGCCCAGAGCGGGGTCTGCCTCGACGAGACGAACCTTGACCTCGGTGCCGAGCTCCAGGCGGCCCTCGGCCCGGGCCTCCACGGCCGGGTCGGCGATCACCACGATGCCGTCGGTGCCGTCTCGGTCGAGGGTGACCACGACCGCCGGGAAGGTCTCCCCCACGCGCGGCTGCAGCACCAGCGCCTCCAGGAGGTCGACGATGCCGCGCTCGTACGCCTTCGCGCGGGCGTCGGACTCCTTCATCGTCTCGGGCAGGCCGGGCAGCTCGGCGCGCACCCAGTCGGGCACCTCCTGGCCGGCAGTCAGGGCGCAGCAGGTCTCCAGCACGTACCTGTCGACCAGACGACGCAGCGGTGCGGTGGTGTGCGCGTACTCCATCGCCAGCGCCCCGTGCAGCAGGTTCTCGGCAGGCACCTGACCGTCGAAGGCCAGGTAACCGGCGCCGCGGAACAGCATCGTGCACGCCTGCACCATCGCCTGGTGCGCGGGCTTGCTGGTGTCGAGAGAGCGCACGAAGTCGGGGTAGCTTATCGTCCCAGGCCAGCGAATCTTCAGGCCCTTGGCCGTGTGACGGAGGCGGTCGATCGCGAACTGGTCAGCCGGCGGCAGCGTGCGCAGCACGCCGACCTCGCCCTCGATCATGATCTGCGCGGCCGCGGCGCCGGTGAGCAGCGAGATCTGAGCGTTCCAGCCCTCGACGGGTAGGTTGGCTCGGTACTTGAGCCGCCACTGGTCGCCGACCGCCTCGATCTCCTGCTCGGGGATGTTGAGGCTCACGCCGCCTCGGTCGACCTCGACCTGCTCGCGCAGGCGACCGACCACCTCCAGCAGCATCAGCGAGTCGGGCGCGGAGCCGTCGTCGAGGTCGCGCTGCACCTCGTCGTACGTGAGTCGCGCGCGGCTGCGTACGGCTGCTCGCTCGACCCGCGCCGAGGTCTGGACGCCGTCGTGGTCGAGCTCGATGGTCCACAGCATCGCGGGGCGGGCGTGACCGTCGGCGAGCAGCGACGCCGCGTCCTCGCTGAGGCGCGGCGGGCGCAGGCACGGGGGCCGGTCGGGGGCGACGGACGTCTTACCGGCGGCAGAGGCCAA
>CAKZHP010000006.1 GCA_936924635.1 uncultured Propionibacteriaceae bacterium | reverse complement strand
CGGCGCGCCGCCGGTCCGCCGCGGCCGTCAGGCGAGCAGGCCTCGTACCAGTCTGCGCAGCCCTCGGCCGCTCCCGTGCCGGCCGCGGCGACCGTCGAGCACAACCCGCCGGCTCCCCACCGCGGCACCGACGTCCAGATGGCGCCCGCCGGCACCACACCCATCAGCGACGGCGGCATCGCCACCATCGGGCCCGTACGCCCCGCGCTGATGAACGGTTACCCCTTGTCGCAGCGCACGGGTGAGCCTCGGCGTCCCGCGCTGCTGGCCGTGTCCTGCGGGCTGTTCGTGCTGGGCTCGGTCATCGCCGCGGCCGGCCTGGTGAAGGTGCTCTGGGACGCGGCGTCGGTCTCCCGCTACCACGACGCGGGCACCGTCCTGCACTGGGTGAAGCCGGACCCGGTCTCGTTCCTCACCATCGTCGTGGTCCTGCTGATCGGCGTCCTCGGCGTGCTGGTCGTCGGGGCACCGTCGGTCGCGGCGCTGAACGCATGGAACGGCGAGTCGCGTACGCGCTGGTTCGGCGTCGCAGCTGCCGGGATCTCGCTCCTGACATTCTTGCTCAACCCGTGGAGCATGGTCTCGATCGTCCCCGTCGCGGTCGCGGCGGGGCTGCTGTGGCTGCCGCAGGCGCGGGCGTACACGGACGCCTGGGCCTCGATCCGCCCCACCGGCCAGACGCCGCTGCCGCAGTGGGCCGAGGATGTCCACTACGGGCCGCTCGCCCGGTACCGCTGACCCCGCCAGCCCTGCCCGCACGTCTTACTACAGTAAGAGTTCCGGCCCCAGGCCCGGTCATCACGATCGTTACGACTGGTTCAGCCGTGCGATCGCCAGGGTGTCTCAGTACTCGCGGATCAGCGTGATGGCGTCCCCCTCGTGCTCGATCAGGGCGATCAGCGGCACGTCGGCCCTGGCCCCGCCGGGCCCGTGGTACGTCCCGGTGTACTCCGCCAGCACCCGCCCGCCGCCGATTGCCGAGACGGTCGGCTCGCTGATGGTGAGCCCGCTCGCCTGAGCCGCACCCAGCACGGCGCGTACGCCGTCGATGCCCTCGACCCGGGCAGGCAGGCCGAGCGACGGCCCGTACGGGAACTCGACGACGACGCCGTCCGCGAGGTGCTCGAAGAACGCGTCACCGGCGTTGAAGTCGGCCAGCGCGCGCTGGGTCAGGGTCTCGATCATCACAGGTCCTCTCGTCGAAGGTCAGCACCACGATCAGCCTTCAGGTCGACCTGAAGTCAACCCCGTGTACGAGCGACTCGGAACCAGGCTGACGGGCCCCACCGGCGCTAGAAGACCGCCCCGGTCGATGTCGGTGCAGGCGACGGGGCACAGCCGAGGATGAGCCGGGGCTCAGGGGCGACCAGTACGGTACGGGCATGGCCTCCTTCACCGACCAGCTGCTGAAGTCCCTCGGGCGGATCGCCGACGACGTGGTGCGTTCGGCCACCCGGCAGGCGACCGGAGCGGTGCGGAGGGCCACCGGGGGGCAGAGGAAGGCGTCCGACGACCGGCACGCGCCGAGGCTCTCCACGAAGTACCCGGGTGACTACAAGGGCAAGCCGTCGATCACGTACGCGCCCCACACCGGCAAGCTGCCCGACCCCGGCGAGGTGGTCTGGGCGTGGGTGCCGTTCGAGGAGAACCACCGCGAGGGGAAGGACCGGCCGGTGCTGCTGATCGGCCGCGACGGCGACTGGCTGCTCGGGTGCCCGCTGTCGAGCGTCGACCACGACCTCGACGTCGACCAGGAGGCGTCGGTGGGCCGACACTGGGTCAGCATCGGGCGCGGGGCGTGGGACACGAGGCGGCGGGAGTCGCACGTACGGGTCGACCGCATCGTCCGCATCCACCCCGACGACGTGCGCGGCCGGGCCGAGAAGCTCGACAAGGTGCGCTTCGACAAGGTCGCCGCGGGCGTACGCCGCTGCCGCTGACCCCGCAGAACACCGGCCCAGGTCCCGTACACCTAGCAAGCATCTGGTGCGTTGCGAAGCGAAAAAACGCTTCGGAACGGAGTGAACATGTGTTCAATCGGGCTCTTGGGCGGGCCAGTCCGGGGCAACGGGGCCGGGGGGCGATGACCGTACGCACGCGAGAAGCACCCTCACGACACGCACCGACGACCGGTCCAGTGCCTGCGCGGGGTGCTTCTCGCGGCTGGGTCAGTCCTTCTGCGTGAACGCGGCCTCGCGGGGGTCCGGGAACAGGCGGTTGCCGCGCTCCAGGCCGGTGATCGCCAGCATGTCGTCGTCGCTCAGCTCGAAGCCGAAGACGTCGACGTTGCTCGCGATGCGCTCCGGGGTGGCCGACTTCGGGATCACGATGCGCCCTTGCTGCACATGCCAGCGGATCACCACCTGGGCGGGGGTGACGCCGTGGGCCTCGGCGATCCGTACGACCGCCTCCTCCTCCAGGTCCTGGCCCTTGCCGATGGGCGCGTACGCCTCCACGGCCATCCCCGCCTTGGTGCTGATGTCCTGGGCCTCACCCTGCTGGTACGTCGGGTGCACCTCGAACTGGTTCACCGCTGGCGGGACCGTGACCGTCGGCAGCAGCCGCCCCAGGTGCTCGGGCAGGAAGTTGGAGACGCCGATCGCTCGCACCGCCCCGTCGGCGTACAGCTTCTCGAACGCCTTCCAGACCTCCGGTGCGTACCAGCGGCTTGGCACCGGCCAGTGGATGAGGTAGAGGTCGACCACGTCGACCCCGAGCGCCGTACGGCTCTCGTCGAACGCCTTCAGCGTGCTCTCGTAGCCCTGGTCGCCGTTGCGCAGCTTCGTGGTGACGAAGACCTCGTCGCGGGGCAGGCCGCTCGCCCTCAGGGCGGCGCCGACGCCGGCCTCGTTCTTGTACGCCGCCGCGGTGTCGATGTGCCGGTAGCCCGCCTCCAGGGCCAGCTCGACCACCTTCTGCGTCTCGCCGGAGTCGACCTGGAAGGTGCCGAACCCGACCTGCGGGATCTGGACGCCGTTGTTGAGCTCGATCGTCGATTGGGTCATGCATCGACCCTAGTGGGAAGAGTGGAGAGGACTGGAGCGGGCGACGAGAATCGAACTCGCACTGTCAGCTTGGGAAGCTGATGTTCTGCCATTGAACTACGCCCGCATCGGCGACCAGGTCACCGCGGTCCCCCAGCATAGCCGCACTGCCCGGACAGCGCGACCGCCGCAGGCCATGTACGCGAAGCGCCGCGCCTCAGCTCGCCTGTGCCGGCACCGCCCGGCTCTCGTGCCTGGCCATGGCCGCCTCCAGGTCGGCGCGCCACACCAGCCCCCACAGGTCGTCCGGCAGCTGCACCGCGACCACGGAGAGGTTGTGCTCGTGCAGCACGTCTGACTCGTCGCTGGACCCGCCTTCCAGGGTCGAGGAGCACACCCAGGCCGGCTTCATGGGCGTCATCACGTCACCCGCGCTGCGTACGTCTCGCTTGGCGTCGGGCACCCGGTCCGTACCCACCGCCAGCAGCCCCACCGGCACGTCGTTGCTGTTGAGCACGATCACCCCGCTGCCGGCCGGGAAGCTGGCGTCGACGATGTCCAGGCGGGTGTGGGCCGGCACGGTCATGGTCGGCTTCGCGACGTCGCGCAGCCAGATCCGGTCGGTCGTACGGCGCCGGCGGGCGACACGGAGGATCCGCGACGTCCAGAGCCACATGCCCGTCACCGTCGGGGCCAGCCACAGCAGGTCGACCGGCCGGGACATCTCCCCCGTCGTGACGAGCGGCACGGCGAGCCACGCCACCGCCGCCGTCACGACCACGAACCGCCCAGCCCAGGCTCCGACCTCCATGCCAGAGGTACGGTTCCGGGTCAGCCACCAGACCGCCCCGCTGACCAGGTGACCCCCGTCCTGCGGCAGCCCGGGCAGCATGTTGTAGACGAACAGGGCGAGGTTGAGCACCATGACCGGCGCCACGACCACCGACAGGGCGGCGGCGTCGCGGTAGAGCCACGCGACGTACGCGACCGCGAGGTTGGCGAGCGGGCCCGCCATGGCGATCAGGATCGTGGTGCCTGGCCGCTGCGGCACCGGCATGTGCGTGAGGTGGCCGCCCCAGACGTCGAGGTGCAGACGGCGCACGGGCACGCGCAACGCCTGCGCCGCCAGCAGGTGGCCCACCTCGTGGATCGCGGTGGAGAGCACCAGCACGCCGCCCCAGACCAGGGCCTGCTGCGCGGTCTGGAAGAGGTTTCGTGGCGTGAGCACCTGGCCCGACATCAGCAGGAAGGCGAGCATCACCACCAGGAACGGCCACGACCTGCCCAGCACCACCGGCACCTTGCGGAAGTGCCCGACGGTCATCGTCTCGTCACCCGGCGAGTTCAGCATCAGCACAGCACGTCACCCCCTGCGCAGACCATGGTGACCCACAGGCGCGTACGCCGCCAGGGCGGTCACATCACCTCGGGAGCCACGATGCCCAGCAGACCCAGACCCGCGCCCAGGACCCGCTTCACGGCGGTGCACAGCGCCAGCCGCGACTCGCGCACCTCCCCCTCGGCCTTCAGCACCGGGCACTGCTCGTAGAACGTGCTCACCAAAGAGGCCAGGTCGAACAGATACGTGCAGAGGCGGTGCGGCTGCAGGTCCTCGGCGAGCGTCGCCACCACCTCGCCGTACTTCGTCAGGTGCAGCGCCAGCAGCTCCTCGGCGCTCTCGCCGAGGGTGCGCACGCTCAGGTTCTCGGTCTCGATCCCCCGCGCCGCCGCGTCACGGAGGATCTTCGAGACCCGCGCGTGGGCGTACTGCAGGTAGGGCCCGGTGTTGCCCGTCGTCGCGGTCATGCGGTCGACGTCGAAGACATAGTCCTTGTGCAGCGAGCTGGACAGGTCGGCGTACTTCACCGCGGCCATCGCCACGTCGGGGGCGGCCGCGTCCTCGGCGGCGTCGAGCAGCGTGTCCAGGGTCACGGTGGCGCCGTCGCGGGTCTTGAACATCTTGCCGTCGGGGCCCAGCACGGAGCCGAAGCCGACATGCTCCGTACGGCCCGCAGGCGGCACCCAGCCAGCCATGCGGGCCACGGCGAACACCTGCTGGAAGTGGTGCGACTGAGGCAGCCCCACCACGTAGATGCAGCGGTCGGCGTCGAGCTTGCCGAACCGGTAGCGGATGGCAGCAAGGTCGGTCGCCGCGTAGCCGTACCCGCCGTCGGACTTGCGCACGATCAGTGGCGCGTCGTCACCCTCGACGAACACCACCAGGGCACCGTCGTCGACGACCGCGATGCCCTGCTCCTGCAGCTCGGCGGCGACACCGGCGAGCATCGCGTTGTACATGGACTCACCGGCCAGGTCGTCGTCGGTGAGCAGCACGCCGAGCCGCGCGTACGCCTTGTTGAAGCCCTCCTTCGACACCTCGATCAGCGCCCGCCAGATGCTCAGCGTCTCCGCGTCGCCCGACTGGAGCGCCACCACACGGCGGCGGGCCGCGTCGGCGAACTCCTCGTCGCCGCGGAAGTGCACCTGCGCGCGGCGGTAGAGCGCCACCGAGCCGTTCAGGTCGAGGGTGCTCACGTCGGTGCCCTCGGTGAGGATCTGCTCGACGAGCATGCCGAACTGGGTGCCCCAGTCGCCGATGTGGTTCTGCGCGATGACGGTGTCGCCGACGCTACGCAGCACGCGGGCCAGGCAGTCGCCGATGATCGTGGAGCGCAGGTTGCCGACGTGCATCGGCTTGGCCACGTTGGGGGCGGAGTAGTCGATGACCACCCGCTGCGGCTGCTCGTGGTGGGGCACGCCCAGGGACGGGTCGGCGAGCTGCTCGTCCACCGCTGTCGCCAGAGCCGAGGACCTCACGCGGATGTTGATGAACCCCGGCCCGGCGATCTCCAGCGGCTCGCACAGGTCGGACACGTCGACCTGGTCCACGATGCGCTGCGCCACCTGCCGTGGCGGCACGCCTTCGGCCTTGCCGAGCCGCATCGCCACGTTGCACTGGAAGTGCCCGAACTCCGGGCGGCCCGCCGGCCGCAGCTCCGGGTCGGTGCCGATGACGGCGGCGAAACGGTCGGTGAGCTGGGAGAGCACGGACGGCATGGGAGCCATCTTCCCACCTTCGCCGCGGCGGCCGCGCGGGGGTTCCGGGCCAGGCGCAGCCAGCAGGCTGTCGTACGGGGGTCGCCCCCCACCGGGTGGGCGAGGGCGACCCCTGCGGCGTACCGGTGTCAGCCGATGTCGAAACCGGCACCGACGGTGACGGGCACCGGCGTCGGCGCGCCGCCGGCGGGTGCGTAGCTGACCAGCGCCGAGCTGTCCCCGGTTAGCACGTACATCCGCCCGTCGGCGGCGACGGAGATGCCCGCGGCGAGGCCGGGGGGGCTTGGTGAACCCGGTGACCGGGATCTCGCTCGGATTCGGCCCGTCGTAGCGCAGCACCCGTGACACGGTGCGGTCGGGGACGCAGGTGCCGTTCTGCTCCGACATGCCGAAGCAGATGTTCACCGTCTCCGCCTGGTAGAAGTACCCGTCGTCACCGACGGTGGCCACGCGCTCTGCCAAGCGGGTGTCGATGCTCACCAGCTGCGTCGCCCCCGGCGCGAGGTGGCTCCAGCCCTTGTAGCTGGTGCCACCGCCGGCGTTGAGCTGCACGTACAGCGCACCCGCGCGACCGGCGACGACGGACTCCACGCGGGTCGACGGGTTGGTCACCGTCCGGTCGCCGCTGAGCACGCCGCCCTGGAGGATGCTGAACGTGAAGCTCCGGCCCCCGTAGCTCCACACGTTCACGACACCGTCGGGGCCCACCGCGATCCGCCCGGTGGTGCTGCACCCGTAGAGCTGGGTCGCCAGGCCGTTGCGCCCGACCTTCCAGATCCCCTGCTCGGTCTGCACGTACACATTGCTGGCCTGGCCTTCTGCAGACCGCCGACCACAGGGGTGCCGGCGCTCAGCACCGTCCGCTTGCCAGCGGAGTCGACCCTGACGACCGTGCTGCCGGCCAGCGACTGCGGCGAGCCGCCGCCGAGGGGCGTACGGACCAGGGCGCCGGCCGGCGTGAGGTCGTACACGAAGGTCGCGAACGGCCGGGCCGGTGCGTACGCGCCCGTCGGGACGCTCGACGGCGCGCACTCGGCACCGGGCTTGCAGAAGGCGTAGAGGGCGGGGCGGGCGTGGCCGTTGCCTGCGCGATACGACGGGTGCACCTCGACGAGGTAGACGCCGGGCCCCAGCGGCAGCTGCAGCCGCACCGACGTGGCCGGGGCCTTCACGACGCTGCTGCCGTGCCCACCCTCACCTCCCCACCCACACCTGGTAGCCGTCGATGGTCTCCTGGGTCTGCGGGGCGTTCCACGACACGGTGGCCCCGTAGGTGGTGACCTCCGACACCTTCAGGTCGTCCACGCCCGGCAGCCAGCGCTCGGCGGCCCGCGCCGGGGCCACCAGGCCGAGGGGCAAGATCAGGGCGAGGCTGGCGACAGCCAACGCTCATGCGGAAAAAGCTCGGTGACGCGACATCAGAACTCCTCGGATCGGTTCACGGCAAGGCGTTCCCCACCTCGCCTGAGATGCGATCCCCCGGCATGTCGCAGCACGACCATAAGCCCACTCCTCGGTCGGCACCAGGCCCCCGGAGAGGGACATGTGCGATCGGTGAACGAGAGAGTCGAACCGATCACCGGCAACGGTCACAGGGGCACCAGAGGCCCCAGTCGTTGCATTGCTCTCCCACCCCTGAGGCGAGCGCGCGAGCGTCAGCGGCCGAGGGCCTCGTCGATCGAGGTCTCCCGGGGGCCGAGCAGCGGCTCACGGCGGGTCAGCAGGTCACGAACCATCTTCACGTCGGCACCGACCTCGCGGAGCTCGCCGGAGCGCCAGGTCTCCAGGCTGGCGGCGCGCACAGTGTCGTCGCCGACGCCCACCGCGTCGATGCCGATCGTCTTGCAGATGGTCAGCGCCCGCGGCAGGTGGTAGCTCTGCGTGACCACGATCATCGAGGTCACGCCGAAGATCTTGTCAGCGCGCACGCACGACGCATAGGTGTCGAATCCCGCATAGTCGGCGACCACCTGGGTGGCCGGGACTCCTCTGGCGATCAGGTAGTCCCGCATCACGTCGGGCTCGTTGTAGTGCTTCTCGCCGTTGTCGCCCGACACCAGCACTGCCCGCACCTTTCCGGTGCGATAGAGCTCGTACCCGAGGTCCAGCCGGGCGCGCAGGTAGTCCGAGGGCGTGCCGTCCGGCGAGACCCCCGCGCCGAGCACGAGTGCCACGTCCTTGGGCGGCACCGTCGCGGCCGGGTAGGTCCGGCTCGCAGCCAGCACTTGCGTGTACGTCCAGGGCCCCGCCAGGCTCACCGCCCCCAGCACCGTCAGCACGACCAGCCACCCCACCGGCGTCAGCCGGGTGAGGCCCCTCGGCCCGCGCGTGACCCGCTCCATGCCCTCAGCGTACGCGGCACGACAGCGCCGGTCGTCGGCCGCTGCCGCCCAGAGCGATCGGTGCCGACCACTGGTGCGCAGGATGATCCCGCCGACCCCGCATCGACCCATCCCCGACACCACACCGCCGCCCAGGGGAACGATCTGCGCACCCACCCCCCCGACCACCCCGGCCAGTCACCGTGCGCAGGATGATCCCGCCGACCCCGCATCGACCCATCCCCGACACCACACCGCCGCCCAGGGGAACGATCTGCGCACCCCCCGACCACCCCGGCCAGTCACCGTGTGCAGGATGATCCCGCCGAGGTCCGAGCAGGCGGCCGAGGCGCTCACCGGCCTCGACGCCGACACCTGGGTCGATGGGCAGCTGCCCGCGCTGCGGGCGATCAGCGACCCGGCGCGTCACCCGCGCTTCGCGGAGATCGTCCAGACCTCGTACGACTTCGACGCCGACCGCATCTTCGAGCGAGGGCTGACCAGCCTGCTCGACGGACTGGCGACGATGCACGGGTAGAGAGAAGGCGAACCCCGGCCTGAACCGAGGAGCGCGAAGGACGCCGCCCCCGGGCTGCCACGCAGCCCAGGGGCGGAGAGTGCCGTGGCCCGCGGCGTTCAGAGGGCGGCAGGCAGCAGGGATCAGCCGATGTCGAAGCCCGAGCTGCCAGCGACCTGGACCAGGACCGGGGTCGGGGCGCCACCGGCCGGGGGTAGCTGACCAGGGTGGCCGGGGGGTGCCGGTGAGCACGTAGATCCGGCCGGCGGTGGACACGGACATCTCGGCGCCGTACCTCGGCTTCACGAACCCGGTGACCGGGATCTCGGTGGCCGTGCCGCCGGTGAACCGAAGGATCTTGGGCCGTGCGGTCGGCCGTGCAGGTGCCGTTCTGCTCCGATATCCCGAAGCAGATGTTCACGGTCTCGGCCAGTAGAAGTAGCCGTCGTCGCCCACCGTGGCGACCTTCTCGGCCAGGTGCGTGGTGATGTCGACGAGCGTCGTGGCCCCCGGGGCCAGGTAGTGCCAGCTCACGTACCCGGTGCCACCGCCGGCGTTGACGGCGACGTACAGACGGCCGCCGCGAGCAGCGAGCACCGCATCGGTGCGCACGGCGCACCCCAGCAGCGCGCGGAGCCGTCAGAGAGCCAGGCGCAGGTGTCGCTGAAACCGGCGGCGATGCCCGTGGCACCCGAGACGAGGAGACGGCCCCCGGGCCGCCGCTCGCGGAGGTGGTGCCCCTGCCCAGCTGGCCCGCGGTGTTGGCGCCCCAGCAGGTGACGCTCCCGGCCGCTACCACCGCGCAGGTGTGAGAGTCGCAGCTGGCGATCGCCGTGGCGCCGGTCACGCCGGGCACGGGCACCGGGACGAGGGACTGAGCGGTGCCCGCCCCCAGCTGGCCCGAACCGTTCGCTCCCCAGCACACCACCGTGCCGTCGGTGCGGATGGCGCAGGTGTGTGTGGTCCCTGCCCGCGGCCACTGCCGTGGCAGTGACCCCGGGGACGGTGCTCAGCTGGTCACCCGGTGGAGTCTCCGCTCCCGAGCTTGCCGTAGGCGTTGTTCCCCCAGCAGCGCACGGCCCCGCCGGAGGCGACGACGCAGCTGTGGTCGAGGCCCACCGACAGGCTGGTCGCCCCGGTCAGGCCCCCACCGCCTCGGTGCGGATGTCACCCGGGTAGCCGCCGGTCGGGTCGCCGAGCTGGTTGTCGTAGTCCCACCCGTGGCACTTGACGGCTCCGTCGGCGACGATCGCGCACATGAACTGCGCGCCGACCCCGACGTCGGTGGCTCCGGTGATGTCGGCAACCAGGCCGGATGCGGCCGGCAGGCCCGAGGGCCAGGTGGGGAGCTGGCGCTCGCCGAGCGGGCCGGTCCCCCAGCAGCTGACGCTGCCGAGGGAGGGTGCGGCGCAGGCGAACTCGCCAGCAGCCACCTTCGTGATCGTCGGCGCCGCAGCAGAGGCCGGCTTCGTGGGCGAGAGGGCCACCAGCCCTGTCGCCACCATCAACAGGCTCGGCGCCGAGCCGTCCAGCGCATGGGCGCATCCTTCCGTCGGGCGGCGCCAGGCTAGTGGGGACGGAAGTGCCCGCAAAAGGGGGCTGACGGGCACTTTTTTGCGTACAGGAATGAATTCCTCGGTGGCTCCAGGAGCGTGCGCCCGCGACGTCGCGGGCCCACGGTCCCGTACGTCCGTCAGGCGCGGTGCTCCCGATACCAGCCGATCAGCGCCTTGGTCGACTCGTCCTGCTGAGCCAGCGCGTCGTCATCGGACGAGATGGCGGGTGCGATCTGCAGGGCGAGCTGCTTGCCCAGCTCCACGCCCCACTGGTCGAAGGAGTCGATGCCCCAGACGGTGCCCTGGGTGAAGGTGATGTGCTCGTACAGGGCGATCAGCTGACCGACCACCGACGGGGTCAGCGCGGCCGCCATGATCGAGGTCGTCGGGCGGTTGCCCGGGAACACCCGCGCCGTGACGATGGCCTCGTCGGTGCCCTCGGCGCGTACCTCGTCGGCCGTCTTGCCGAACGCCAGCGCCTTGGTCTGCGCGAAGAAGTTCGCCAGGAACAGCTCGTGCACGTCCTTGTCGCCGTCCTTGAGCGCGTGCGGCGGGGTGGTCACGGCGATGAAGTCGGCCGGGATGATCTGCGTGCCCTGGTGGATGAGCTGGTAGAACGCGTGCTGGCCGTTGGTGCCCGGCTCGCCCCAGAACACCTCGCCGGTCTCAGTGGTGACGGGGGCGCCGTCGGCCCGTACGCCCTTGCCGTTCGACTCCATCGTGAGCTGCTGCAGGTACGCCGCGAAGCGGTGGAGGTACTGCGCGTACGGCAGCACGGCGTGCGAGGTGGTCTTGCAGAAGTTGACGTACCAGACGTTGAGCAGACCCATCAGCACCGGCACGTTCTGGGCCAGCGGCGCGGTCGCGAAGTGCTCGTCGATGGCGCGGAACCCGGCCAGGAACTCCGCGAAGCTCTCCGGCCCGATCGCCACGCAGACCGACGTGCCGACGGCGGAGTCGACCGAGTAGCGCCCGCCCACCCAGTCCCAGAACCCGAACGCGTTGCCGGGGTCGATGCCGAAGTCGGCGACCTTGTCGAGCGCGGTGGAGACCGCGACGAAGTGCTTGGCCACTGCGCCCTTCTTCGCGTCGTCGGAGCCGTCGATGGCCCCCGCGTCGGCCAGGCGGGTCCAGAGCCAGTCGCGCGCCATGCGGGCGTTGGTGAGGGTCTCCAGCGTGGTGAAGGTCTTGGAGGCGACGATGAACAGCGTCGTCTCCGGGTCGAGGTCAGCGGTGGTCGTGTAGATGTCGGTCGGGTCGATGTTCGACACGAAGCGGCACTCCAGGCCCTCTTGCACGTACGGCTTCAGCGCCTCGTACACCATCACCGGCCCGAGGTCGGAGCCACCGATGCCGATGTTGACGACGGTCTCGATGCGCTTGCCGGTGACGCCGGTCCACTCGCCGGAGCGGACCTTGTCGGCGAACGCGTACACCTTGTGCAGCACCTCGTGCACCTGGGCGACGACGTCGGTGCCGTCGACGACGAGCGAGTCACCCTCGGCGCGGCGGAGGGCGGTGTGCAGCACCGAGCGGTTCTCGGTGACGTTGATCTTGTCGCCGCGCAGCATGGCGTCGCGGCGCTCCTCGAGACCCACCTGGTCGGCGAGCGCCACCAGGGTGGTGAGGATCTCGGGCGTGACCAGGTTCTTGGAGAGGTCGACGTACAGATCGGCCGCTCGGTGCGTCATCCCTTGCACCCGCAGCGGGTCGGCGAGCCAGGCCCGCAGGTCCGGCTCGAAGCTGTCGTGAAGTCGGCCGAGCTCGGCCCAGGCCTGCGTCTTCGTCGGGTCCACGATCGTCATGACCGCCACCCTAGTGACGAGGGCGTACGGCCGGGAGGGTGGCCGTCACTTGCCAGGCGGCGCCTCCATCTCGGCGGGCACCAGCAGCTGGTGCGTCGCGAGCTCGCGGTAGAGCGGAGAGGCGGAGAGCAGCTCCTCGTGCGTGCCGACCGCCTCCACGCGCCCGCGGTCGAGCACGACGATCTGGTCGGCGTCTACGACCGTCGAGAGGCGGTGGGCGATGACGAGCGTCGTACGGCCCTCGGCGGCGACGTCCAGCGCGGCGTGGAGCGCGGCCTCGTTGCGGGCGTCGAGGTTGGCCGTCGACTCGTCGAGCAGCAGGATCGGGGTGGCCGCCAGCAGCGCCCGCGCGATGGCGAGCCGCTGACGCTCGCCACCCGAGAGCAGCACCCCACCCTCGCCGACCTGAGCGTTCAGCCCGTCGTCGCGCCGGGCAAGCTCGCCGAGGTTGACCTGGTCGAGCGCCTGCAGCAGCTGCTCGTCGGTGGCGTCGGGCGCGCCGAGCCGCAGGTTGTCGCGCAGCGTGCCGGCGAGCACGGGGGCGTCCTGCTCGACGTAGCCGATGCGGTCGCGGAGCGAGGCGCGGTCGACGGCCCGTACATCCGCACCGCCGACGGCGACCCTGCCGGAGATGACGTCGTAGAACCGCTCCACCAGCGAGAACACGGTCGACTTGCCGGCGCCCGACGGGCCCACCAGCGCCGTACGGGTGCCTGCCGGCACGGCGAAGGAGACGCCGTCGAGCACCGCGCGTCCGGGAGCACTGGGGTAGGAGAACGAGACCTCGTCGAACGCCACCGCCGGCGCGCCCGCGACGGGCTCCAGGGTGGTCGTCGCATCCCCGTCGGTCTCGCTGGGCAGCCGCACGATCTCCTGGATGCGGCCGAGCGCGCCGAGCGCGACGGAGACGGCGGAGACCGCGCCGGCGATCTGCCCGAGCGGCATCACCATCAGGAACAAGAACAGCAGGAACCCGACCAGCTGCGAGATCCCGATCTGGCCGGTGGCGACCCGGAGACCGCCCACCCCGAGCACGACCAGGAAGGCGAGCTGCACCGCGACGCCGAAGATCGGCACCACCAGAGCGGAGATGCGCGCGACCCGTACGCCGGCGTCGAACGCACCCACCGAGCGCTCGTCGATCGCTGCCGTCTCGCGCTCGGTGGCGCCCGCCGCGCGCACCGTACGCACCGCGCTGATCGCGCGCTCCAGCGCACTGGTGAGGTGCCCGACCTGCTCTTGCGCGGCACCGGAGGCACGGGTGAGCAGCGGCATCACGAGCAGCATGGCGACGACGGCGACGGCGAGGACGGCCACCGTGAGCCCCAGCAGCAGGGGGTCGATGACGAGCATCGCGATCACGGCGCCGACCAGCGTGAGGACCCCGCCGACCGACTCCACCAGGCCCTGCGTGAGCACGGCGCGCAGCAGCGTCGTGTCGCTGCCGACGCGGCTCACCAGGTCGCCGATGCGGCGCGCGTCGAACTCGGCGACCGGGAGCCGCAGCATCCGCGCGACGAGCGACCGGCGTGTACGGAGGACGACGTGCTCCCCGAGCACCTGCAGCAGGAAGTGCTGCACACCGTCGAGGACCGCGCCCACGACGACCACGACGAGCAGGAGCCACGGCAGCCACCCCAGCGGCTGCGCCTGCTCGACCCGGCCGATGAGCAGCTGCGCGAGCGCCGGCTGGGCCAGCGAGAACCCGGCGCCGACGACCGAGAGCACGATGGCGCCGGCCAGCAGCCCCTTCTTGGGGAACAGGTACGGCAGCAGCTCCCGCACGCTCGCCCGCGGGCCGTCCTCCGGCCCGCGCCTGCCAGGCCTCCTGCGTCGCTCGCTCATCTACCGCTTCCCATGCTTCTTGTGGACTGCCTGCCGTGTCACGCCCATGGCATCGGCGATCGCCTGCCAGGCGTACCCCTCCACCCTTGCGCGCCGCACCAGGGCGGACTCGTCCCGCTCCAGCTGCTTGCGAGCCGCGGCGCAGGCGGCGAGCTGGCTGAGCACACCATGAGGCGGCTCGTCGTGCGTGATGCCCGGACCCATGCGTCAACACTCGTTGACGTACGATGTCTTGTCAACTCCGGCTGACACGGCCGGGACCCGCATTGAACACATGTTCAGTGCAGGCAGAACGTGTTTTTACGTTCGGAGCGCTCAAGACCCTTGCTAGGTGCAGCGTCGGCGGCGCGTGCGCCACCGGGCCTGTCGCCATCGCCTCGGGCCCGCATCGCTGACGTGCGCTCGTCCGGCGCCAGGGCGGCAGGTGGTGGATGCAGGACGGCTATGGCGTGCATCAATCGAAAGGTGGAGACCAGGTTCAACCCGATCGGCGATGTCTGCGCGGCCGCCAGTGGGTGAACTCGAAGGCATGGCAGATCTCTCACCCTCCACCCACCGGCCGCGGACCTCGCGATCCCGGTTCTCCGACCGTCTCGTCGCCCGCCGCGGCGCCTGGGTCGCCCTCGTGCTGGCTGTTGTCGTCTTCGGTGGACTGCTGGGCTGGCTCAGCCGCACGGAGGCTCCCGGGAATGGTGCAGCCGCTCCCGCCGACTCGGAGTCGGCCCGGGTCGCGGCCGTGCTGGCGGAGTTCCCCGGTGCCGACCAGGGCTCGGTGATCGTGGTCGCGACCCGTACGGACGGCGGCGAGCTCACCAGCGTCGACCAGAGCGCCCTTGCCGCGATCACCCCGAGGCTGAGCGAGCACACCGGGCTGCGCGCGAGCGGTCCGACCCTGAGCAAGGACCGCAAGGCCGCGGTGCTGTTGGCCACCATCACCACGGGGTCCGACAACACCGAGAACTCGAAGATCATCACCGACCTGCGCCAGCTGGTGGCCGACCAGACCCCGGCAGGGATGGAGCTGCTGGTCACCGGCGGTCCGGCGTTCGGCGCCGACGTCGCCGGGGCCTTCAAGGGCGCCAACTTCCGGCTGCTCGCGGTCACCGTGCTGGTCGTCGCCGTGCTGCTGATCGCCACCTACCGCTCCCCGGTGCTGTGGCTGGTGCCGTTGCTGGTCGTGGGGCTGGCCGACCAGCTCGCCAACAAGGTCACCGCCGCGGTCGGGCAGGCGCTCGACCTCTCCTTCGACTCCGGCATCATCTCCGTGCTGGTCTTCGGTGCGGGTGCCAACTACGCCCTGCTGCTGATCTCCCGCTACCGCGAGGAGCTGCGGGCCCGCACCGACCACCGTGCCGCCCTGGCCGCCGCCTGGCGGGCCACCGTGGGCGCGATCCTCGCCTCCAACGTCACCGTGGTGCTGTCGCTGCTGACGCTCGCGCTGGCCGTGATCCCTGGCAACCGCGGCCTCGGCATCGCGGCCGCCGTCGGCCTGCTGATCGCGCTGGCTGCCGTCCTGCTCGTGCTCCCGCCGGCCCTGGCGGTCTGCGGGCGCAAGATCTTCTGGCCGTACGTCCCGCAGCCCGGCACCGAGACCAGCACCGGCGGGTTCTGGCGAACGATCGCCGACCGGGTCGTACGCCGCCCCGCGGTCGCCCTCGTCGCCGGCCTGATCGTGCTCGGCGTGATGGCCACCGGACTGATCGGTGCGTCGGTCGGGCTCACGCAGGTGCAGAAGTTCCGTACGCCCTCGGAGTCGGCCGCCGGCCTCGAGGTGCTCGGCCAGCACTTCGACCCGGGCGAGGCCCAGCCGATGCTCGTCGTCGCCCGGAGCAGCGCTGCCGACGCGGTGCTGCAGCGCGTGAAGGACGTCCCCGGCGTGGTCCGCGCCCAGCCGGCGGGGAAGTCGACCGATGGCACCCTGACCAGGCTCGTCGTGACCGGGGCGGCTGCCCCAGGCACCACTGAGTCCCTCGACCTGGTGACTGACCTCCGTGACGCCGTGCACGCCGTGCCCGACGCCGACGCCCTCGTCGGCGGTGCCACCGCGACGGACCTCGACGCCCGCGCCGGCAACCGGCACGACCTGCTGCTGGTCGCGCCGCTCGTGCTGGCCGTGAGCTTCCTGGTGCTGGTGGGGCTACTGCGCGCCGTGGTGGCCCCGGTCGTCCTGCTCGCGGTCAACCTGGTGAGCGCCTCGGCGGCCATCGGTGCGGGCTCATGGCTCAGCCGGGTACTCCTGCACCAGCCGGCCCTCGACCTGCAGGTCCCGCTGCTGTCGTTCCTGTTCCTGGTCGCGCTGGGCATCGACTACACGATCTTCCTGGTGCACCGCATCCGCGCCGAGGCTGGCGAGGTCGGCACCAAGGCCGCGACGGTCGATGCCGTGGCCCACACGGGCGGCGTGATCACCAGTGCCGGCATCGTGCTGGCGGGCGTCTTCGCCGCCCTGGGCGTGCTGCCGCTGGTGACGCTGGGCCAGCTGGGCCTGATCGTCGGCGTCGGCGTGGTGGTCGACACCCTGCTGGTGCGTACGGTGATCGTCCCCGCCCTGTTCGCCCTGATCGGCGACCGCATGTGGTGGCCGTCTCGGAGCGCTGGTCGAGCAAGCAGCCGCTGAGGGAACGAGGACTGCCGGTTGAGCAAGCATCCTCTGAGGAACGAACTGGATGCGCGTCGAAACCGGGCCTGGCCGGGCGCCAGCGAGACCAGGACGCCCCCAGCACACCCACCCACCCATCGGCTTACCTTCGCAAGCTCAGGACGCCGGATCTCGACGCAGACATCCCTCGCAAGCTCGGGATCTCCTTGCTCGATCACCGTTGAGCAACATCCTCTGAGGAACGACGAGGATGCGCGTCGAAACCTCCCCAGAGAGGAAGATCGTCTCGTGAGCACTCCGTCGACCCGCGCCAGTGCTGGGGTTGGGCCGGGGCGGTTGGGCGACGTACGTCGCGTACCCGTCGGCCAGCACCTGATCGCGGTGGTCCTCTCGGTGGTCGGCGTGGCCCG
>CAKZHP010000005.1 GCA_936924635.1 uncultured Propionibacteriaceae bacterium | reverse complement strand
GCTGTGCGGATGCGGGTCAGACCTCGCGGGTCGGGCCTGCGGGGTGTACGGCCACCGCGGAGGCCGCCCCCCGCGTGGTCGGCTGCGCGCGCAGCGTCTGGGCGAGGACGGCGGCCGCCTCGACGGTAGCGTCCGTCGGACGAAGGGACGTAACGCCCAGGCGCGGTCCTCGATGCCGACGAGGGCCACCTCCTCGTTGTCGTCCCGCCAGCAGAACAGGCCTGTGTCCTGGGTTGCGGTCTCCCCCAGCGCCAGCCGGCAACCACTCCAGCATCGAGACCACCTCGGCGCGGGGCCGATGTGGCCGACGTCCTCGTTCTCCACCGAGATCAGGTAGCCATGGCTGAGCATCACCGCCGGGCCTCACCGGATGGGCCGAGACCCGGCGATAGGCTCGCCCGCGTGATCGACCCGAAGCGAATCCTGGTGCTCGCGCCGCACACCGACGACGCCGAGCTCGGCTGCGGCGGCTCGATGGCGCGGTGGCTGGAGGAGGGCGTCGAGGTCTCCGTGGCGGTCTTCTCGACGGCGGAGAAGTCGTTGCCGGAGGGGTCGCGCACGGGCCAGCTCAAGGAGGAGTGCGAGGCCGCGCTCGACTCCCTGGGCGTGCCGGAGGAGCGACGGTTCGTCTACGACTTCCCCGTACGCGAGCTGGGCTACCACCGCCAGGAGGTGCTGGAGATCCTGGTGCAGCTGGGCCGCGAGCTGTCACCCGAGTGGGTGCTGGTGCCCTCGGGCGCCGACCTCCACCAGGACCACGCCACCGTGTACGCGGAGGGGCTGCGGGCGTACAAGCACCTGACGCTGCTGGGCTACGAGCTGCCGTGGAACCACATCACGTTCTCGGCGTCGGCGTTCGTGACGCTGCAGGAGCGGCACGTAGAGGCGAAGTGGGACGCGCTGACGCACTACGAGTCGCAGCTGTCGATGGGCCGCCCGTACTTCCAGCGCGACGTCATCGAGTCGATCGCCCGGATGCGCGGGCTCATGGTGAAGGCGCCGTGGGCAGAGGCGTACGAGATGATCCGTATCCGCCTGTGATCGTCACCATCCACCAGCCGAACTTCGCCCCCTGGACGGGGTTCTTCGACAAGATGCGGCAGGCTGAGGTGTTCGTGCTGCTCGACACGGTGCCGTTCAGCAAGGGGTCGTACCAGAACCGCGTGCAGATCCAGGGCGGCCAGTGGCTGACGGTGCCCGTGCTGACGAAGGGGCGTACGGGGCAGCTCACCAGCGCGGTCGAGGTGAACGAGGTGCGGCCGTGGCGCGCGGAGCACCTGAAGACGGTTCAGGCGGTGTACGGACGGGCGCCGTACGCGGCCGACGTGCTGGGGCTGCTGGAGGAGACATACGCGGCGGGGCACACGCTGCTCGCCGACCTGTGCTGCGACCTGCTGGGGCGGATCACGGGCTACCTGGGCTGGGAGGTGCCCCTGGTGCGGGCCTCGGCGCTGGCAGCGCGCGGCTCGTCGAGCGCGCTGCTGGCCGAGATCGTCGCCGAGACGGGCGGCGACACCTATCTCTCAGGGCCCTCCGGCCGCGACTACCTGGACGAGTCGCTGTTCGCCGACCGGGGCATCGAGGTCACCTATCACTCGTTCACGCCCGTGCCGTACGACCAGGGCGGCCGAGAGTTCGAGCCGCGCCTGAGCATCCTCGACCAGATCGCCTGGTGCGCGCGGGGCTGGCCCAGCTGACGACGCCGACGCGCGTCACCCAGGGGCCGGTCAGGGACGTCAGCTTGCAGTGGAGGCCATGGCCCGCGATGTTCGAGCAGACGCGGGTGTCGTGCGCGTCCCACGCGCTGGCATTCTCGGTGATGGTGATGACCGGGGAGTCGGCCTCGGTGGCGACGAGCCGGTTGAACATACTGACGAAGATGCGGTTGTCGGTCAGCTGCATCTTGAGGGTGATGGGCATGCAGCCGTAGACCTTGCTGCTGCAGAACTGGCCGTAGATGCCTGACATCTCGCGCTCCCAGCCAGCGTTCACCGGGCCGCTCTTGGTGAAGACCGTGTGGGAGTCGCAGTAGCTCGAGGAGCCCGTGCAGGGCTGCTCCCCGTCTGCTACCAGGACCCCTATCCGGGTCGGTGTCAGATCCATCTCACGCACAGCACCTGACAGCAGCTGGGTCCACCCGGCGTTGCCCTCCTTGACGTACAGCGAGCCCGGCACCCCGGCGGCTCCGAAGATCACCCCGATGCGGTTGCCCGAGATCGCGTACTTGGCGACGTTGTCGGAGACCAGCACCCAGGGTGCGGTGCCCTCCTTGACCAACAGACGGTTGGTGTTGCCCGTGCGCTCGAGCACGGCGACCCGGGTGGCGGTGGTGCGGGGATCGGTCAGGCCGGGCCCTGACTTGATGTTCTGCCAGGGACTGCTGATGCTCCCTTCCTTGAGCTGGAGGTTGCCGTTCTCGTCGATGACGACGATGCGCGCCATCGTGGCGGCCTGGGACTGCGGGGGCGCGGCCACCAGACCGGCCATGACGACGAGGAGTGCGGCCAGGAACACGCGGGCGACACGCATGGGCTGGACTCTTCGGACGATGCCGACGCGCCGTTGCGCCGACGACAGTGAACATACGCCCCGAGGGCCGCTCTTCTGGCACGTTCGGCGAGCTGGTGCCGCGTACGGGCGCCGGGTTCGGAACGCCCCAGCTGGCCAGGGCTCATTCACCCCGGACGCGCCGCATGCGCGCCACCCAGGATGGGTGACGCGCATGCGTCGGCGTGGAAGAGGTAGTCAGCCGCGCTTGGGCGCCTGCTGGGCGACCTTGAGAGCGGCACGCTTCTGCAGCTCGGCCGACTGGACACCGCCCATGACCAGCGTGGGCGTGGTCGAGAAGGTGGAGTCCGCGACGGAGAAGTTGCGGCCGTTGAAGGTGACCCAGCCGAACCGGCCGGCGCCGAGGACAGGGTAGGCGAACTGGTCGGTGGCCTTGACCCAGGGGCTGGTGAGGGAGGTCAGCTTGCAGTAGATGCCGCCGTTCCCGATGGTGGCGCAGAAGCGGGTGTCGGCCGCGTCCCACGCGACGGCGTCCTCGGTCAGGGTGATGAGCGGGGAGTCGCCCTCGGTGGCGACGACGTAGCCGCCGCTGTCGAGGATGATGCGGTTGTCGGTCATGCCGAGCCACAGGCCCCAGGTCTGGCACCCCGTGCTGTCGCAGTAGGTGCGGTCGATGTCGTAGATCTCGCGCCTCCAGCCAGCGGAGATGGGGCCGTTCTTGGTGAAGACCGTGTGGGTGTTGCAGAAGCCGCCGTTCGTCGTGCATGGCTTCTCCCCGTCGGCCACCAGCACGCCGATGCGGGTCGGCGTCAGCTCCATGTCGAGCACGGCGCCCGAGAGCAGCTGGGTCCACCCGGCGCCGAGCGCACCCTCCTTGACGTAGA
This sequence comes from uncultured Propionibacteriaceae bacterium, assembly GCA_936924635.1. Classification (GTDB taxonomy): domain Bacteria; phylum Actinomycetota; class Actinomycetes; order Propionibacteriales; family Propionibacteriaceae; genus Fen-668. Next base: position 13,665 of record CAKZHP010000005.1, on the reverse strand, counting down.
GCGAGCCGTACGCGTTGGTCTCGCCGAAGATCACGGCGATGCGGTCTCCCGCGATCTCGTACCGGCCGACGTTGTCGGAGACGAGGGTCCAGGGCGCGGTGGCGCCACCCTCCTTGACCCACAGACGGTTGGTGTTGCCGGTGCGCTCAAGCACGGAGATCCGGTTGGCGGTGGTCTTGGCGTTCCAGAGGTTGGGGCCGGTCTTCATCAGGGTCCATGCGCTGGTGACGCCCGGTTCCTTGAGGTAGAGGTTGCCGTCCGGGCCGACGGCGACGATGCGGGCCATGGTGGCGGCCTGGGCGATGGTCGACGAACCGACCAGGCCGGCGACCGCTACGAGCAACGCTGACAAGAGCACGAGAACGAGACGCATGGGCGAGACCCCTCAGGATGTGGGCCGACGCATCGGTGCGCCGGGTGAGGCAAACCCTAGGGTGGGCGCGGGGAGGGCACGTCCGGTACGGAAGTTCTCAGGAGATCCTCAACGGCACGCCCGGCCAGGAACAGAAGGCTCAACGGCCCTAGCGCGGGCTGCGCACCGACCCCGCGGCACCCTCGGCGGGGGAGGCCGCGGGCAGGGCAGCGGGCGTTGCCGCGCGGGCGATGGCGTCGATCTCCTGCTCCAGCGCCACGTCGCGGCCGATCAGGCCGGCCGGGTCTAGCGGCGGTACGGCCACTCTGCTGATCATCGGGTGTGCCGTGGGCTGCAGCACCTCGTCGGGAGCGCTCAGCACCTCCTCGAGCTTCTCGCCCTCCCGCAGGCCCGTGAACACGATCTCGATGTCCTTGCCGGAGCGGGCGATGAGCCCCTCGGCGACCTCCAGGATGCGCACCGGCTCGCCCATGTCGAGCACCAGCACGTCGCCGGGCTCGCCGATCGCCGCCGCCTGGATGACCAGCTCGCAGGCCTCCGGGATGGTCATGAAGTAGCGGGTGACGTTGGGGTCGGTGACCGTGACCGGGCCACCCGCCTCGATCTGCGACGTGAAGGTGAACAGCATCGAGCCCCGGGAGCCGAGCACGTTGCCGAACCGTACGGACAGGTAGCGCGCCGCCTCCCCGTCGGCGTGCCAGGCGGTCAGCTCCTCGGCGATGCGCTTGGTCTTGCCCAGCACGGTCGTCGGGTCGGCGGCCTTGTCGGTCGAGATGTTGACGAACCGCCGTACGCCATGTCGCCGGGCCGTCTCCAGCAGGTTGAGGGTGCCGAGCACGTTGGTCTTCCAACCCTCGCCGGGGTACTGCTGCAGCATCGGCACGTGCTTCAGCGCGGCGGCGTGGAAGACCACGTCGGGCTGGTGCGCCTCGAAGATCGCGTCCAGGGCCTCGGCGTCACGGATGTCGCACAGCACCATGTTGGGCGTGTCGAGCATGCCGTGGCCGTAGATGGAGAGCTGCGTGGAGTGCAGGCCCGACTCGTCTCGGTCGAGCATCACCAGCTCGCTCGGCTCGAACCGGTGCACCTGCCGGGCGATCTCGGCCCCGATGGAGCCGCCGGCCCCGGTCACCAGCACCACCTTGCCGCGCAGGTAGCCGGCGATCGCGGCGATGTCGGTGGTGATCGGCCGGCGCCCCAGCAGGTCGGCCACGTCGATCTGGTGCAGCTGGGCGAGGTTGACACGGCCACCGACGATGTCCTTGGTGCCCGGCATCACGAGCAGGTGGAGGCCCTCACGGTCGGTGATCTTCGAGACCTCGCGCAGCAGCTGCCGGGTCGCGGTGGGCATCGCCATCACCACGGTCCGTACATCGTGCTCGGTCGCCAGCCTGACCAGGTCGCTCCGGTCGCCGAGCACCTTGTACGCCCCCAGGTGCAGGTTGCGCTTGCCCGGGTCGTCGTCGATGAAGCCGACGATCTCGTACGGCGCGTCGCGGTCGGTCGCAACGAGGCGACCGAACTGCTGACCGGCGTTGCCCGCCCCGTACACGAGGACCCGCTCCGCGTCGTCGGCCGAGCTGTCGCGCAGGTGCCTCGTGAAGTACGCCCTCGCGGCGAACCGCCCCGCGCCCATGAGCATCAGCGCGCCGATCGGCACCGTGAGCATCACGAACAGCGGGAACCCGGCCGGGGCCCCGATCACCGACGCGATCCCCAGGACCACGGCGATGGTGCCCACCAGCAGACCGAGGGTCAGCGCCTCCTCGAAGCTGCCGACGTGGTGGCGGCCGCGGTAGATCTTGGTGCCGTAGCCCCCGACGAGCTGGCAGCCGATCGCGCAGCCGACGAAGACCACGATGTACGCCCACTCGCCGCTGGTGAGCTCGAACCCCTCACCGGGCCGGTAGTGACGCGCCAGCGTGAACAAGGCGGTGGCGAGGACCCAGCTCACCACGTCCCACGCCGCGAGGCTGGCGCGCTGCCACGTCACCCGCAGTGGCTCTGCCACGATCGTCACCCCCCTCTGGCCGCTGTCAGGGGCACAGTCTAGAGATCCGCCCCGGCGTTCGGCGGGGACGCGGCGGCGGGCGGCGCGCGGAATGGGCCGGTTCCCGCCCGTCGGCACCGTGCTGTGAAAAGTTGGGGAGCGCGCGCAACCCGTCCTGCGGGTCGTGCGTTATCCCCGTGAGCACAAGAAACCGAATCCGTACAGGAGGACACGGTGACTGCTCGCTCGAACACCACCACCTTGTCTCGCCTGCGCGTGCCCGCGCTGTCGCTCTCGGTGGGGGCGACCCTGCTGCTGGGCGCGTGCCAGTCGACGACGACCGCGTCAGCGCCCACCTCGGCGCCGGTCTCGTCACCGCCGGTCGTGACGTCGGCCCCGGCCAGCACGGCGGCGACGTCGACCGCACCCCAGCAGAGCGCGACGAGCTCTACCGCGTCCGCATCGCGTACGGGTGGGTCCACCGCTTCGGGCGGCTCGACCGCGCCGGGTGGCTCTAAGACGCTGGCCCCGCCGACCGAGGCGAGCCTGCCGACCGGGGAGATCCTCTACTCCTCCACGCCCAATGACATCGAGAAGAGCGAGACCACCACGGGCTTGAAGGAGTCCCTGGGTCTGTGCAAGCGCGGCCAGGGCACAGCCACGACGGAGACGACGTCGTTCACGCGCCGGTGGGCCTCCCGCGGCGAGGGCCCATCGGCCCAGGCCGTGGTGATCGGTTACACCACCACGGAGGCCGCGACCACGGCTCGCAAGGAGATGCTGACCTGGTTCACCGACTGCACGAGCTTCAACACGAAGGTCACGTCCGTCGAGGGGTCGGGCCAGGCGATCCAGCTGCCCGCGGAGGTGAAGGGCAAGGCTGACGTCGTCGAGGCGGTGGCCGTGCGAGCGGTCAGCCCCGGTCAGTTCACGACGCATGAGAACGGCATCCTGATCCAGGTCGGCAACCGCCTGATGTGGGCGGACGTCGCCCAGTACTCGGGCGGCGAGGCACCGTGCGCACTCACGTCCGCCGGCGGCAAGCCGCAGTGCACCGTGTACGCCAACGCGGCCAAGCTGGCTGAGAAGCTGGCCTCGTAAACCCGTGGCGGCGGTGTCCGGCTCACCCGGACACCGCCAGCGCCGCGGTCCTCGACCCTGTGCCGTTGCGGACTGGGTGGTGAGAGCGGAGCGCGGGGGCTTCCTCGGTGCCGGCGCTACGCGCACGCAGTCTCCGGCGTGCGTCGGGTCAGCTCGACCCCTCTGGGATGCGTCTCAGCCCCGGCGGCGACCCCAGCGGACGAGCGCAGCGCCGAGCCCGACAGCGAGCAGCGAGGCCACCAGCGACCCGGGCCCGACGGCGGAGCCGGTCTCGGGCAGTGACGGCCGCGGCGGTGCTGGGGGCGAGGGGATCAGCAGGATCGGCGGGCTGCCGGTCGCCGAGGGCGAGGCCGGTGCCGACGGCGTCAGCGTCGGCGTCGGGCTGGGTGGGGTGACGACCACGGACACCACGGCGGTGCTGTCGGTGGAGGTCACAGTGGCGCTCAGCACCTGGCTGTTGCCGGTGGCGGTCGCGGTGTTGGTGAGCGTGCCGGCCGCCCTGATCGTGTATGCCGTCGAGCGGCACGTGGTGGTCGCTCCAGGGGCCAGGGTCATCTGAGCACACGTGATGTTGACGCCAGCGCCCGACAGCAAGGGATCGACGATCGCCACTCCGGTGAGGGTCACGGTCCCCGTGTTCGTCACGATGAACGTGTAGCTGACCGTGTCACCGGGGTCGGTGACCCCGTTGCCGTTGACGTCTACCGGGGTGTCGGCCTTCTTCGTCAGTGTGAGGGCACCCCGCGAGTCCGTACGGATCGTGGCCGACGCTGGCGCGGAGTCGACCGGCACCGATCCGTACATGGCGTGCCCGACTGCGGTGTTGTCGATGCTGCCGGCGTCGAGGTCGGCCTGGACCACCGTGTAGGTCTGGGTGCAGGAGATGCTGCTCTGGGGGGCCACCTGCGCCTGCTGGCACGTGATCGCGGTCGCCGGGCCTGTCCCGCCACGGGTGAACTGATCGGTGATGTCCGTCGACGTCAGCAGCACGTTGCCGGTGTTGGTGACCGTGTAGGTGTAGGTCAGCGTCTCGGCGAGCCGTGCGACGCCGTCTCCGCTCGCGTCGCTGACAGCCTTGCCCACGGTCAGGGCCGGCGCCGCGGCAGCGCAGGTCGGGGCGGCGACGACAGCGGTGTCGCCGTTGCCGGCCTCGTTCCATGCGGACACGCGGTAGTCGTAGGCGGAGGCGTCACCCAGCCCCTGCAGCGTGCGCGAGGTGGCGGTGGAGGCGGCCGGCTTCGGCACCACCTGCCACTGCCCCTGCCCCTTCGGGCTGCGCTCGACGACGAAGTCGAGCAGCGACGACTGCTGGTAAGGCGCCTTCGCCGTGGCCGACGCGTTCGCCCAGGTCAGCGTCACCGAGTCCTTGTCGACGGGGCACGACGCCGTCAACTCCGTCACTGGTGCCGGTGTCTTGCCCAGGATCATCACGCGGGTGTTGTTCGTGCCCTCGGCGACGGTGACGTACATGCGACCGTTCGGGTCGAACGCCACGGCGCGCACGTTCGTGAGCCCCGGGAACTCCGCGGCGGTGAACTCACGCACGAAGGTGCCGGCGGAGGTGAACTGCTGGATGCTGCCGGTCTGCGTCCACGCGAACACGTCGCGGGTCTTCGGCTCCACGGCCACCCCGAAGATCACCTGGCCCCGCGCGAAGCGGCCCTGGCCGAAGGTCCCGATCAAGGCGCCGTTCGCGTCCCGCTTCTCGATGAACGGGTCCTTGGTCTGCCAGTACGCGTCGTCGCGGAAGTTGACCAGCGGGAGATACAGGCTGCCGTCGACCGGGTCGACCGCGATGCCGTACGGGTTGCGGTAGCCGGGGTCGCCCTGACCGGCGGTGTTCGCGGGAAGGTCGAGCTTGATGGACCGGATCCAGGTGCCGTCGGCGGCGTACTCCTGCAGCCGGTCGGAGGTCTCGCTGTTGACGAGCACCGTGCCCTGGGGCGTGGTGGCGGCACCGACCCGGTAGAAGTGGACGCCGGGCTGGTCGCGCTGGGCCCAGACGCCGGTCCACCCGGCGTCGGGGAGGTCGGTGAGGCCCTGGCCGAAGCGGAGGACGGCCCCCGGGGTGCCGCCGACGGGGGCGACGCTCTCGCTGTCGACCACGAACGCGGTGCCGTCAGGAGCAAAGGCAACGCCACGCGGCCCGTGTTTGAGGTTCTGCCCGTTGGCGGTGGGGAGCGTGACGACCGTGCGGTCGCCCAGCGATGCGTACCTGAGACCCAGCCCCGCGTTCGTGCCGTCACCTGTGGTGCTGGCCGAGGGCGTCGCGGTGCCGGTGAAGACGCCGTCGACGGTGTAGCTCGTGAACGCCCCCTCGCCGGTGCCGGCCGTCGGGGCGTTGAGTCGGTAGTCGAAGACGCGGGGGGTCCCGATCTGGCAGGGGGAGGCCTGCCCCACGAGGCCGCAGGAGAACGTGCTGTAGACGACCTTGCCGGAGTCGGTCACGACCATTGACTCGTCGGTGGGGTCGAACGCGACCCCGTACGTGAAGGTCGTCGTCGTGCGCGTGTCGATGTCGCCCACGTAGCCCCACAGACCACTGCCCTGGCTCTTGCCCTGGTTTGCGACGACGGGGACGCTCGTGGCTCCGGCGGGCGTGCTCGCGGCCCTGGCAGGCGCGACGACCAGGCCGAGCGTCAGTGCAGCTGCCGCTGCTGCAGCCGTCATCCGGTAGCACAACATCGGGGCCCCCTGCAGGAAGTGTCGCTGAATGTTCGCACATCTCATCCGTTGGGGCAACAAGGGTGTCGCCGTCACAGCTCGGTCGGGGCGGCGCCAGCGGAACCCCCGGGAGACAAGAACGCGCGCCGGGCTTGACGAGGCCGGGTCACTTCCAGCGTGACCCCGTTCTCTGCCTCGCAGTTCCAGCCGCCCCCATCGAGCTGCTCACCGACCAGGTGGGTGGCGAGTCGTCGACGTCCTGGCAGAAGCAGGCACCCGTTGCCAGCTCACCGCCGTTGAGTACGGCTCACCGGCGTACTCCCATCGGCACCGGTCGCGTACGCCGTCGATGGCCCACTGCACCGCGGGATCGGTGGGGTCGATCCCGTACGCCTGCAGCAACCGCAACGTCGGCAGGGTCGCCACCCAGGGCTGCGCCTTCGGGTCGCCGGCAACCGGGCCGTCGGGGCGCCAGTCGGGGCTCGGGAAGCAGGCGCCGCCCGCCCACTGCCCGGCGCGCTGAAGGTCGAGCAGGCGTCAGCCCCAGCCGGTCGTGGCCACCTTCGCGCGCTCGGCCGCGACCTCCGCCGGTGATGCCTCGGTGAGGTCGCGCAGCACCTGCCAGCGGATCGCCGGGTCCGAGTCGAGCAGCCATGCGATGACGTCCATGGCCCCACGCTAGGGGTGGTTCCGGACGAAAACGGGTCTAGCCGCGCACCAGCTCGCGGACCAGCGGATCGAGGTCGGGATCCTGGAACCTGAACCCGGCGCGCGCCAGCACCTCCGAGGTCGCATGACGGCCGGTGAGGCCGAGCGCCGGGTCTGTACGCAGCACGACCGACCCCAGGCGCGCCAGGAACGCGGGCGTCCGCAGGCCGGGCCGGTGGTATGCGGCGCGCAGCGACTGCATCAGCTGCTGGTTGCGGACGGGGTTCGGCGACGCGGCGATCACCACGCCGTCGGGCAGGGTGACCGAGTCGTCGAGGCCGAGCACCAGGTCGGTGATGCGGAGCCAGTCGCGCAGGGAGATCCAGCTGAACCACTGCCTGCCCGAGCCGACGGTGCCGCCGAGGCCCATGCGGGTCAGGAACGCCAGCCGCTCCCAGGCGGGGCAGTCGCGGGCGAGCACGATGGAGGTGCGCAGGATGGTGTGGTGCTCGGCCAGCGAGGGGTCGAACGCCTGCTCCCAGGGCAGCGCGACACCGGTCATCTGCGGCAGGCCGTGGGGGAGCACGCTGCTCTCGGTGATCGGCCGCTCGCCCGAGTTCGAGTAGATCGCGGTGGTGCTCGCCTGCAACCAGCGCTCCACCGGCCGGCCTCGGCGCCGCGCGGCCTCGACCAGGGCCTCGGTGGCGCGCACACGCGACTCCCGCAGCTCCGCGATGTTCTCCGGCGTGGGGCGGCAGTCGACGAGCTTGCCGGCGAGGTTCACTACCGCGAGCGGCTCGTCGGTCGCCAGGTGGCGGGCCCAGGAGCCGACCGTACGTCCGTCCCACCGCGTGTCACCGACCCCGTGCCTCGACAGCACGACCACGTCGTGCCCTGCGGCGCGTACGCGATCGGTCAGCGCCCGACCGAGGAACCCGGTACCGCCGGCGACGACGACCTTCATGGCTCAGAGCTTGCCGGGTGCGTACACGGGGACGACGTAGCCGGTGGCCTCCAGCTTCGACAGGTCGAGCGTGCTCTGCTTCGGCCGCGGGGCGATGTTCTCCTTGCCCGCGTAGTACTCCTCGGTGGTCACCGGCGTCACGTCGTCGGCCGAGCGCCCGTTGGCCTCGAACACGGCCTTGGCGATGTCGGCCCAGCTCATCGACTCGCCGCCGTCGGTGCAGTTGTACGTGCCGTACGGCGCCTGCGTGCGCACCAGGTGGGCGATCGCCGCCGCGAGGTTGGAGGTGTGCGTGAGGCGGCCGACCTGGTCGCTGACGACCGTGGGCGAGATGCCGCGGCCGGCGAGGTCGGCCATGATGCCGATGAAGTTCTTGCCGTCGCCGACCACCCACGACGTGCGCAGCAGGTAGTGTCGCGGGGCGACCGACACCGCCAGGTCGCCGGCGGCCTTCGACTGCCCGTACACCGACAGCGGCGCCATCGCGTCGTCCTCGACCCAGCCCTGCTTCGTGCCGTCGAACACGTAGTCGCTGGAGACGTGCACCAGCGTCTGCCGGTGCTCGGCAGCGATCCGGGCCAGCGTGGCGGGCACGGCGGCGTTGGCCTTCCACGCCCCGACGCGGCCCTCGGGCGTCTCGGCGCCGTCGACGTTGGTCCAGGCCGCGGCGTTGAGCACGAGGTCGTACGACCGCCAGGGCCACGCCGCCACCTGCGCCGGGTCGGTGAGGTCGAGCTCGTCCATGTCGACGGAGTCGGCGTTCGGGAACTCCTTGGCGAGCGCCCGGCCGAGCTGACCCTTGCCGCCGAGGATGAGGGTCTTGCGGCCGGCGACCCGCTTGGCGTCGGCGAGCCGGGGGTGGGCCTTGTCCTTGTCGCTGATCTCGACCTGGTCGAGCGGGATCGGCCAGTCGATGGCGACGGTCTCGTCGGCGAGGTTGACGTACGCGTACTCGCCGGTGGCGTCCGCCGACCAGTGGTCGTTGACGAGGTAGGAGTACGTGACGTTGTCGGTGAGCGTCTGGTAGGAGTTGCCCACACCCGCAGGGACGTACACAGCGACCGACTCGTCGACCTCGGTGGTGAACACCGTGCCGTACCCCTCACCGTCGCGCAGGTCGACCCAGGCGCCGAAGTAGCGGCCCTGGGCCGAGGAGACGAACTTGTCCCACGGCTCGGCGTGGATGCCGCGCGTGGTGCCCGCGGCGGCGTTGAAGCTCATGTTGTTCTGCACAGGCCCGAAGTCGGGCAGGCCGAGGGCGACCATCTTCTCCCGCTGCCAGTTCTCCTTGAACCAGCCCCGGTTGTCGCCGTGCACGGGCATCCGGACGACGAGCAGACCCTCGATCGGCGTCGTCTCGATGGTCAGGTCAGCCACGGTGTGTGCTCCTTCGTCGTCGGCTCTGGTCAGCCTAGCGGGCGACGACGGGGAGTCAGGCGGTGGCGTACGTGACGTTCATCACGCCCGCGTTGAGGTTGCCGATGGCGGCGAACGCGGCGCGGGACAGGTCGAGGCAGCGGCCGGAGATGTACGGGCCGCGGTCGTTGATGCGTACGACGACGCTCGCACCCGTGGCCGGGTTGGTGACCCGCAGTCTCGTGCCGAGGGGGAGCGTCTTGTGGGCGGCAGTCATCGCATTGGAGTTGAACTGCTCGCCGCTGGCGGTGAGCTGGGGCTCGTCGTAGTACGAGGCCTGGCAGCTGCCTGAGACCGAGGAGCCGGAGCCGCTCTGGGTGGCCGGCGGTGCGGCCGGGGCGGGCGCGGCGGGGCCGGCGGCGCCGACCTTCTGCAGGTAGGCACCGTTCACCCACCGGATCGTGCCGCCGCGCACGATCTGCGCCATGCCGTTCTCGGTCACGCCGGTGGCGTCGAGGATCGTGCCGGCCGGCACGTCGCCGAGGTTGGTGAAGGAGGCGGCAGAGGACGTACGGGTCGTCAGCGCCGCCGTGGCGCGGGCCTGGTAGGTCGCGGGGAGGGATGCCGCGGGTGCGACGTCGGCGAGGTAGGCCGCTGACACCCAGCGGGTCTGGCCCTGGTGGCTGATCGAGCGGTAGCCGTTGCTCGAGTGTCCGGTGAGGGCCACCTTCGTGCCCTCGGGGAGAACCGCCACGACCGAGGCCGAGAGGCTGGCACCGGCGCGTACGTTCAGGGCGGCCGTGGTGTACGCCTCACCCGTGGCCGGCCCGGCGGTCGAGGAGCCGAGCCGGTCTCGGTCAGGTACTGGGTGGAGACATAGGCGGCGCGACCGCCGTACGTGACCGGTGTCCAGCCGTTGGCCGACGGCCCGGTGGTCGTGACGCGCTCGCCGGAGCGCAGCACGCCCAGGATCGATGACGACGTCGAGGGGCCAGAACGCACGTTCAACGCGGTGCGCCGTCGCCGCGGACCCGGCCGAGGCCAACGGGCCGACAGCAGCGCCGCTCAGGGACAGGGCGAGCGCGGCGGCCAGGGAGACGGCCGTCGTACGGGGGAGGCGCATCACGAGCGTGCCTTTCGTCGAGGACAACTCAGGCATGGCACGCCGATCGAGCGCGCGTACGCAACCCCGGACGTATATCTCAGCCGGGAGACCCCCTGAACCTCTGGTCGAGGGTGACGGGGTCGGCGCCGCACGAGAAGGTCCGTGTCCGGTTGTCAGAGAGTGCGGAGCCGGTCCTGCCGGGAGGCGGTGGCAACTGCGGGTTCGGCGATGGCGTAACCCATCTCGCGCAGTGCCCTCACGGCTTCGTCTGGCGCGTCGCGGACCGCACTGCGCACTTGCGTCCGCCGCCACGCTTCACGCCCCTGCGCCAGAGACTCCACCGCGGTAGATGGACAGTCCACGCCGAACTCATGGATCAGCATCTCCAGCACGTCTTCCAGGCAGGGGCGAAATCGGTGGCCACCCACGGGAAAGTGGATCTCACTGATCTGCGGGATCCGGTTGCTCTTCGTTCGACGCTTGGCCCGCCGTTGGCTGCTTCCCGTCCGTGACAGCACGTGAGCGAACTCGTTGCGGTGAGCATGGAACTGGATGTGGGCTGCAGGCATGTCTGACGGGGCAGGACGCAGGTACTCGTATCTGAAGAGGGGCTCTGAGGCTGATGGGGAGCTGGCATACACGGCGATCTTCGACTCGTGGATGGCAAGGAAGGACTGCAGGCCGTCCCACGTGCAGAAGAACTGGGCCGTGAGGCGGAGCAGCGGTTGACCGTCTACGTTCAGGACGATTCCTTGCTCCGGATCCTGCTTCACGATGACGCGATCGGCGCCCGTCAGCAGGGTCGCAGTGAACGGCTGGCAGGTGCTGACCAGAGCTTGGACGGTTCGGGTGAGGGACCTTGCGAACAGGGTCGATTCAGTGACGAGATGGCCTGGGGGTGGTGAGCTGGGCATGCGGTTCTCGTCAGTGACCCAGCAGGTAGTCCAATCCCTCCAGCTCGTCGAACATCGCCCGTTCGCGAGCATCGAGGAGGTAGGCGTCGGCGCGATCACGGAAGTCGTCCTCGTCGCCTGCGGCCTTCAAGATCTCGGCACGACGGTAGCGGGCCTCGTCTTCAGTGAGTTGCTTCACGGTGATCGTCATCGCTGCCTCCTCGGGCGTCAGGATAGCTCGGGACCGTGCTTCGTACGCTAGACCCCCTCTCCGACAAAAAAGTGGAGGGCTCGGCGCGATGTCAGACCAAGGAGTCCAGCACCGCCGCGGTCGCGGCCACCGAGCGCGGTACGACGAGATCGGCCGGGTCGCCTGCGTCGAGACGGGCGAAACCCGCCTCGACGATGCCCTGCAGGATGCCCACGGTGAGTCGGGGCGCCTCAGGGTCCAGCGCCATCACCTGGGTGCCCAGCAGGCGGGCCAGGTCGTCGTGGCTCCCTGCGACGTCGGCCCGCGCGTCGCTGCCGAGGCCGCGCGCCATGGCGATCAGCCAGCCGTGGCCGGTGGCGGCGGCCTGCTCGAGGTTCACCCGTACGTACGTGAGGACCGCCTGCTTCGGGTCGTCCTCGCCCGACACCGCGGCCACCACCTGGTCCATCCACGCTGGCAGGTAGCGCATCAGCACCCGGGTGCGGAGGTCGTCGATCGAGCCCACGTACCGGTAGAGGCTGTTGCGCGCGATCCCCGCCTCGGCGGTCACGGCACCCGCGGTCAGGGCGTCCACCCCGCCCGTACGCAGCAGGCGTTCGGCCACGTCGACCAGGCGCGCGTCCATCTGCTCCCGGTGCTCGCGCACGGTGCCGGCGGTGATCTTGGGCATGTCTCCTCCTCGAGGTGACACCGTAGCGCGGACGATTTTGGAGACAGGGTGTCGCCATGTAATCTCGTACTTAGCGACACTGTGTCGCGCAAGTTTGAGGAGAAGCATCGTGGAGAAGGCCCTGTTCCGTTCCGCCGCCGTCTGGACCGCCGTCGGTCTGATCGGTGGCCTGGCGTACCGAGAGATCACCCGCGCCGCCGGATTCAGCGGCGAGACGCAGCTGTCGGTCGTCCACACCCACTCGCTGACGCTGGGCACCGTGCTGCTGCTGGGCGTGCTCACCCTCACCCGGGTCTTCCGCCTCGGCGACCACCGCTGGTCGCGCTGGTTCGTCCCGATCTGGAACCTCGGCCTCGCCGTCACCGTGGGGATGCTGGGTGTGAAGGGCTACCTGCAGGTGCAGGGCAGCGCAGCGGCCACGTCCCCCGCGATCTCCGGCATCGCCGGGCTGGGCCACATCATCCTCACGGTGGGCTTCGTGCTGCTGCTGGTGCTGGTCGGCCAGCAGATGAAGGTCACCGAGGAGCGGCCTGAGGTGACGGAGACCGTACGGTGACCGAGACCGCTGCATCGCGTACGCGCTGGTGGGCCCTGCTGGTCCTTGCCGGCGGCCTGTCGCTGATCGTGCTGGACGGCACCATCGTCGGCGTCGCACTGCCCACGATCATCAGCGACCTGCACCTCGACCTGGCGCAGGCCGAGTGGGTCAGCTCCCTCTACTCCGTGGTGTTCGCCGCCCTCCTGCTGTGCGCCGGTCGGCTGGGTGACCGGCTGGGCCGTCGGCACCTGTTCGTCGCGGGCTTGGTCGTGTTCGTGGCCGGCTCGCTGCTGGCCGCCGCGGCGCACTCGGGCGGCGCGCTGATCGCTGCCCGCGCGGTTCAGGGGATCGGTGGCGCGTTCGTGCTGCCGACCTCGCTGGCGACCGTGAACGCGGTGTTCCGTGAGGGCCGGGAGCGGGCGGCGGCGTTCGGCGTCTGGGGCGCTGTCATGGCCGGCATGGCCGCCGTGGGGCCACTGCTCGGGGGCTGGCTCACCTCGCGGTTCTCGTGGCCATGGATCTTCTGGGTGAACCTGCCGCTGGGGGCGCTGATCATCGCGGGGGCGCTGCTGGTGGTTCCGAGCACACGCTCCGACCGGGCCGAGCCCGGGTTCGACCTGATCGGTCTGGCGCTGAGCGCCGCCGGGTTCGGGGTGGTCGTGTACGGGCTGATCGGCGGCGTCCGGTGGGGCCTGCTGCTTCTCGGCCTCGCGATCGTTGCGGCCTTCGTCGCGTACGAGCGGTGGCGCGCCTCGCGCGGCGTCGCGGTGATCCTGGGCCTCGGACTGTTCCGGCTGACGACCTTCGCGTGGGGCAACCTCACCGCGTTCGCCGTGGCCGTGGGCGAGTTCGCCCTGGTGCTGGTGCTGCCGCTCTATCTGGTCGACGTGCTCGGGCTCGGCGTGATGGGCGCCGGCTGGGTGCTCGCGGCGATGGCGCTGGGAGCGTTCGCCTCCGGTGCCGGGGCCCGGCACCTCGCACTGCGACTCACGCCGCCGGGAGTGGTCGTGCTGGGGCTGGTGCTGGAGCTGGCCGGCGTCATCGTCACCGCCCTGGTGCTCGGGCCGGCCACCTCGCCGTGGCTGGTTGCCGCGACGCTGGTCGTGTACGGGGTCGGGCTCGGCCTCGCCTCGGCCCAGCTCACCTCCACGG
>CAKZHP010000004.1 GCA_936924635.1 uncultured Propionibacteriaceae bacterium | reverse complement strand
CTGGAGGTTGGTGTGGAGCAGGTGCGGGAGGCCGCGACGCGAGGCGCGCTGGGGATCGCGATCCGGGACAAGCTGGCCGAGGTGTGGCTGGTGTTCCACGTCGAGGACTGGCTCCGTCCCGGCACGAGCGGCCTGCCGTTGTGCATCGACCAGTTCGAGTCCGCGGTCGACCTGGAGGACGACGACGAGCCGGACGTGCTGCGGTTCCTGCTGGAGTCGTTCGAGCGCACCCACCCCGCCGCGGGTCCGCTGCGGCTGGAGGCCCTCGCACCGGTGACGGTGCGGATCGGTGACCGGATCGTGCGCTGGCCGGTGCGGGCGTTCCTTCCGGCCGACGCACCTGCGCGCGAGGGCACGTGATGGATGCGGCGACCGCGGCCGCCGCGGCACGGTGGGGACCGAAGGTCCTCGGATGGCTCACCGCGCTCGTCGCGGCGTTCATGGCGCTCGTGCTCGGGCTGGTCCTCCTCGTGGTGACCGCCGCCTCCGGGCAGGCTGACGGTGGTCTGTGCGCGTCGTCGGCGCCGGTGGGCGCGTTGTCGGCGGAGCAGAGCCGCAACGCCCGGATCGTCACCGCGACCGCCACCACCGTCGTCGACGGCCCCGACGGGGCGCGTGCGGCGGCGATCGCCATCATGGTCGCGTTGACCGAGTCCAGCTTGGTCAACGTCAGTCACGGTGATCTTGCTGGGCCCGACTCGCGTGGGTTGTTCCAGCAGCGCGACTCGTGGGGTCCGCTGGCGACGCGGATGGACCCCAAGGGGGCGACGACGCTGTTCCTTCGGGTGCTGGTGCAGCAGCCGGGGTGGCAGTCGGCTGATCCGTGGCGCGCCGCTCAGGCCGTGCAGCGCTCGGCGTTCTCCGACGGCAGCAACTACCGGGTGCACTGGGATCGGGCGTTGTCGATCGTCGCGGCGCTGGACAAGGACGCGGGCATCACCGAGTGCGCCGCCACCCCCGCCGGCGGGGGTGGCGCTCGTGGAGGCGCGCCGGGGACGGAGTGGGGCGGGTTCGCCAACGGCCGCATCGACACCCGCGTGCTGTGCACGATCCCGTGGGCAGCGGGTCACCTGACCCGCTGCGACTACGCCGTGGCGCTGCTGAAGATGAACCAGGCGTACCGGGCGAGGTTCGGGTCGAACATCGTCGTGACGTCCTCCTACCGCTCCTACGAGCAGCAGGCGGCCACCTGCGCCGGAGCGACCCATGCGTGCGCGGCGCCGGGCAAGTCCAGGCACGGCCTCGCGATGGCCATCGACTTCGGCGGTGGCGTCCAGTCCTACGGTTCGCCGCAGTACCGCTGGTTCGAGGCGAACGCGCCCCGGTACGGCATCCTCCACCCGCCGTGGGCCCTCCAGCCCGGCCCCAGCTTCGAGCCGTGGCACTGGGAGTTCGACCCCTCCATCGCCATCGCCCGCGGCGTCGTCACCCGCCAGATCGTGGCGCGCGCCAGCGACGGCGACCCCCGGACCTGACCGACCGCGGCCGGGGTGATTCCGCGGAATCACCCCCGCCGGGCGCGGAGTGTTCGGCCCGGTACGGGTGGCTGCGCCGTGGAAAGGGTGAGGCGCCGAGCGGCGTCGGCCCGGTCCCGGCGGAGGGGGTGGGCACCGACAGGAAGAACAGGAACAGTCATGAGCAGGACCTTCACCAGGCGCGGCGGAGCGGTCGCCGCCGCTCTCGCTCTCGGAGTCACCCCGACCGTGCTGGCCGTGGTGCCCGCCGCGGATGTTCAGCTGACCACACCGGCGCAGGCCGCGGTCACGCAGGGCCCGGGGTACCGGACGTGGGCGACCTTCATCGGCATCGACATCGTCAACGGCAAGCGGACGATCTGCATCTCCTCCGGTGAGGCGGTGCCCTCGTCGCTGCCGACGCCGGCCCCGGTGGCCGACGGGAAGACGGCGTACCTCATGTGGCGGTACCTCGGCACGAACGACGACGTCACCGCGGCTGCGCTGGCCGTCGTCGTCAAGCGGGAGCACGACGAGCACCCCGGGGAGGTCGAGAAGGGCCTGGCTGAGCTCGACGCCGCGACGCGCAGCGCGATCGAGGCCCGCGCGAAGGCGATGCTGGCCGAGGCGCAGGAGAAGGCGGGTCCGTACGACCTGACGATGGACCTCAAGGCTAAGGCGGGCAGCAACCCGACCACCGGGACGGTCGAGGACATCGCGGTCCTGGGCAGGGGAGGGGAACCGGTCAACCTCGACGCGAACATCACGCTTACCCTGTCCGGCCCGGGAGTGTTTACCCGCAACGGGAAGCGGACGATCACCGTCCCGACCCTGTCGGCCGCGCAGACCCTCGGGTGGAAGGCGACGGCCGCGGGCAAGGTCACCGTCTTCGGGACGGTCAAGGGCCTGCCCCCGACCCGGTTCGAGCGGTACGTCGCGCCCGTGCCGTACGAGCAGAACATGGCCGGCCTCTACGCGGGCCTGACCGACATCCGCGGGGGTGACCCGAAGGAGGAGCCCACCCGCGTCGACTGCACCCCGAAGATCGCCACGCAGATCATCACCGACCAGGACACCAGCGGCGCGCTGACGCTGAAGGACGCCTGGAAGGTGACCGGGGACTGCAAGAACAAATCCTTCCCGGTGACCATCACGTGGTACCACGTGCCGACGAAGCCGACCGCCCCGTCGGCCACCGTCCCGGCCGACGCCAAGAGCCTGGGATCGAGCACCTTCACCGTCACCACGGACGCGCAGGGCACCGCCTCGGGGACCGCGACCGGCAAGAAGGTCACCCTCCCCGGCGGGGCGGTCGTCGCGCGGGAGCGGATCGCCACGGTAGAGGGCGTGAAGGGCTCGTGGAGCCCGTTCGGCGTGGCCAGCGAGTCCATGCTCGTGCCGTGCGCGGTGCAGCTGCGCACCAAGCTCGCGACCGCAGCGGTGAACGAGCCGGGCAAGATCGCCATCGCGGACACGGTGACCGCCACCTCCAACTGCACCAACCGGTCTGTCGACGCCGAGGTCACCCTTTACCGCGACACCGCGAAGCCGGTCCTCGCTCCGGCCGCGCCCGCGACCGCGACCCAGGTCGGCACGACGAAGGTCAGCATCCCGCTCGACGCCTCCGGCAAGGGCGAGGCGACCACGACGCCGTGGGTCGTGGACCTCCCGAAGACCGCCCGTGTCTGGTACACGGCGCAGGAGAAGGTCATCACCACCCCCGGTGACGAGACCACTCCGGCCGTGACCGGCACGGGCACCTCGCAGTACGGCGTCCCCGACGAGACCGTCGAGATCGCGCCGCCGACCACGCCCAGCAGCACGACGAGCAGCACGACGAGCAGCACGACGAGCACGGGCACCGGTGCGGGTGGCGCGGGTGGTGGCGGCGGGGCCGCGGACGCTGGGGCCGGAGGCGCGTTCCTCGACACGGGACGTCCCGAGGACGGGGCTGGCGGCACCGCGGGCCTGTGGGGCGCCGTCACCCTTCTTGTCGGCGGGGGAATC
>CAKZHP010000003.1 GCA_936924635.1 uncultured Propionibacteriaceae bacterium | reverse complement strand
CCGCCGCCTCGCCGAGGTCGGGCTGCTCGTCGGCCGGCGGCGGTGGTGCGTACCCGGTCTCGGCCGGCGCGGGCGCTGCGGCGGCCGTCTCCTCGACAACCATGGGTACCGCGTCGTCCAGACCCGACTCGTGCGGGTCGTGGGCCTCCTCCTCGAGCTCGGCGGCGGCGTCGATGAGAGAGAGCTGCTCCGGCTCGTCGAAGCTGACGGGCACCGAGAGCTCGGTGTAGATGCGCACCGAGTCCTCGTCGATGCCGGAGATCATCTCGTAGAGCACGTCCATCTCCGATGACGGTGCGACCAGGTCGTACACGCCGTCGACCTCGGCCAGCTCGGCCGGGAGGTAGTCCGGGACCTCGCCCGAGCCGAACGCTCCTGAGTCGCTCTCCGGGAGGGTCGCCCGTACCAGAGCCAGCTCGTCGTCGAGGTCGACGGTGGGCTCGGAGTCGGGGTCGACGTGCCGCTGGTGAGCCGGCTCGGGAGCCGGGGCCGGCACGCGGTCCTCGATCAGCCACCGGGCGTCGTCGTTGTCGGCGACGGAGAACCGCGCCCCGAGGTCGTACACGAAGTGAGCCGCTCGCTGCTCTCTGGCGGCCTCGAACGCGGCCTGCACCACCCACTTGCCGTCGCTGCGCTTCCACGCGTCCCAGCTCACGTCGTCGGCGTCGACTCCCTGGCCCAGCAGACGCTCCGAGACGACGGTGCGCAGCACCCGCGACGAGGCCATCTCACCGCGACGGCGCACGGGCGCGGCCTGAGCCACCCCGACGAGGTGGGAACGCTCCGCGAGCACGGGGGCGGCGAACGCGTCGATCCGCTCCACGGGCACACCAGCCGCCTGCGCGACCTCCTCGGCGCTCTCGCCGGCGCGGATGCGCATCTGGATGTCGCGGGGACGAAGTTGGCTATCCATGTCGATCTCCAGTTGTGCCAGGCGTGCCAGCCGCAGACGGCCCTGCGAGGATGCTCAACGGAGCCTGCTCCCGCTGGGCGTGACAAAGCGCAGCGCCGCGTCGCGCGGCGCGTGGCCGAGCGCTCGAGCAGTCCTCATTCCCTCACCGTTCGTCGCGTGCTGCGTGTGGGTCCCCAACCTACTCTGCGGGCGCCCCGAACACCTGCAGGCGCGGGCTCACCCCTGCTGGTGGCACCCGCGAGGTGTTCGTCGCCTGCTGGTTTGGCGCATGTGGTACACATTCTCCCGATCTGCCCCCGAGGGGCCGGTGATGACGACTGTGAAGGAATGCGATGGCCACTGACTACGACGCACCCCGGAAGACGGACGAGGACGCCAGCGAAGACAGCATCGAGGAGCTGAAGAGCCGCCGCAACGACAAGAACTCCGGCAAGGTCGACGAGGACGAGGCGGAGGCGGCCGAGGCGTTCGAGCTCCCGGGCGCCGACCTGTCGCACGAGGAGCTGACCGTGCGGGTGATGCCCCGGCAGGCCGACGAGTTCACGTGCGCGTCGTGCTTCCTGGTGAAGTCCCGCGGCCAGATCGCCGAGACCCGTGGTGATCTCGACTACTGCGTCGACTGCGTCTGACACCCGTACAGACAGACGTGCCCTCGACCCGCCGGGTCGAGGGCACGTCTGTCTGTGGGGGGATCAGCTCTTCTTCTCCGCGACCCACTCCTGGACCTTGCGCGCCGAGTAGCGGCCCACCAGCAGCTGGGCCACACCCACGCCGATGGACGAGGCCACGAACCAGGTCACGGCCTGCTGAGCGGGCACGTTCGGGTCGTTGGGGTCCGGGGGCGTGTCGCCGGTGGCGACCTCCCACACCTTCTTGACGAAGAACTGCGCGATGAAGGTCGTGATCGCCCCGATGATCATGGGGTAGGCCTTCTCGATGATCTTGTTGTCCATCTTCTCCTCCTGGCCGGTGGTGACCACCGTATCTGGCACAACGCTAGCGTTGCCCCATGGCCTACCTGGATCGTCTCCGCCCGCCGCTGTCGTGGTGGGTGGTGGGGCTCGTCGTCGGTGCCACCTTCGTGGTCGCCGTGGCGGTGTTCCTCGGCCCGGTGGCGTTCGCCGTGATGAGCCTGCTGGTGGTCGCCGTGGTGAGCGCCGTCCTGGTCGCGGCGGGCCAGACGACCGTCGTCGACGAGACGGGGATCACCGTCGGCCGGTCGACCCTCCCGTGGGCGTACGTCGGCACGGTGGTGCCGCACGACCGCGATGGGACGCGGGAGCGGGTGGGCCCGGCAGCCGACCCGTCCGCCTACCTGGCGTTCCGAGGGTTCGCGGGGCAGAGCGTCGAGGTGCAGGTCACCGACCCCGCCGACCCCCACCCGTACTGGCTGGTGTCGACGCGAGACGCCCACCGGCTGGCCGACGCCGTCGAGGCAGCGAGGGCGACGACGTGACGGCAGAGGTACGGATCCTGGTGCAGCTCCTCGACCCGGGGATGCCGGTCCCCGCGTACGCCCGCCCGGGTGACGCCGGTGCCGACCTGGCAACTCGGGAGGACGTGGTGATCCCGCCGGGGGAGCGGCGGCTGGTGGGCACGGGGATCGCGGTGGCGATCCCCGACGGGTATGTCGGCCTGGTCCACCCCCGGTCTGGCCTGGCCGCTCGCCACGGTCTGACGATCGTCAACGCCCCCGGCACCGTCGACGCGGGCTACCGGGGTGAGCTGATGGTGAACCTGCTGAACACCGATTCCTCCGCGCCGGTGGTGCTGCACCGGGGTGACCTCGTCGCTCAGCTGGTCGTGCAAGAGGTGGCCCGGGCCAGCTTCGAGACCGCCACTGCGCTGCCACCCTCTGTGCGGGGCACCGCCGGGCACGGGTCGAGCGGTGGCGTCGCGGCGTGGCGTAGCGTGGACGCCGACACCGACGCGCCCGACGTCGGCCTCGCTGCGAGACAGGAAGAGACGACGTGATTTTCGGCCGTGGCAAGAAGAAGGCAGTGACTCCCGACTCACCCGAGGAGGTCGAGCCCGCAGACCTCGAGGCCGAGGAGGAGACCACGACGTCGCGCCGAGCCCGCGCGACTGCCCCCGAGCCGACGTCCGCTGCTGACGAGGTCGAGGCCGACGAGGCCCTCGACGAGGACGATGACCTCGACGAGGACGATGACCTCGACGAGGACGACGCGGAAGAGGATGCGGACGGCGACGAGCTGGACGACGAGGAGCCCGGCGACGACTCGGACGACGACGCGGAGGACTGGGACGAGTTCGAGGCGTCGGCCGACTGGCGGGAGGACGGCCCGTTCGACATCGACGAGGTCGACCTGGAGGGTGACGACGTGGGGCGGCTCGACCTCGGCGCGCTGGTGGTGACCCCCGAGGAGGGGATGCAGCTGCAGATCGTCGCCAACGCCGAGACCAACGAGGGCATGGCGCTGGTGGTGGCGCTGGAGCAGTCCGCGCTCCAGCTCGAGCTGCGGGCAGCCCCCGCCTCGCCCGGGTTCGCCAAGGAGATCCGGGGCGACTTCGAGGCCGAGACCGTCGCGGCCGGCGGCACCAGCCAGATGGCCAAGGGTCCGTTCGGGATCGAGCTCCGGCGTGTCGTCCCGGCCACCGATGCCGAGGGCAACGAGGGGTACGCCCCGTTCCGCGACTGGTTCGCCGAGGGGCCGCGCTGGCTCCTGATGGGGCGCCTCATGGGCGAGGCGGCGCTGGACACCGAGGGCGAGGGCGCCGCCGCGGTGTTCGAGGAGGTGTTCGCCAACCTCATCGTCCGCCGCGGGGACGAGGCGATGGCCCCGGGGCAGATCGTGCCGCTGACGATCCCGCAGGGCTAGCCGTGCCCGGTGTGGTGCGGCGCTTCCTGCGTCGTCTGGCCTCCTCCGACGCCGACCTGGCGGCGGAGCTGTTGGCGGAGGACTCCCGCTCCATCGGTGCACGTCCGCTCGCCGAGGCACGCGTGCGCGAGCGCGTCCACGCACGTGGTGTCTTGCGGTCCATCACCGTCACCCCGGGCGGCCACCGGCTGGAGGCGGAGCTGAACGACGGCTCCGGCTCGGTGGTGCTGATCTGGATGGGGCGACAGCTCATCCCCGGTGTCGAGGCCGGTCGCACCCTCGACGTCCGCGGCACGCTGACGGTGTCCGGCGGGCGGCGTGTGATCTTCAACCCCGCGTACGAGATCCGGCCCTAGCTCGCGAGCGGGCGCCGCCCGCCCTCAGGAGAGGGTGGGCGGGTCGGGGATCGTCTGCGGCGAGGTGCGGTCGCCGGGTCGCGGAGAGAGGAAGCGGGAGAGGCCGGTCTCGACGTCGGCCTCCACGAGGAACAGCAGCTCGTCGCCGGCCTCCAGCGCCCCGTCGTCCTCGGGCGCCATACCGCGGCCGTCGCGGATGACGGCTGTCAGCACGGCCCCCCCGGGCCAGGTGATGTCGCCGATGCGGCGCCCGACGGCGGGGGAGCTGTCCGGCAGCGTCATCTCCGCGAGGTTTGTACTGCCCTTGCGGAACGTCATCAGCCTCACGAGGTCACCGACGGTGACGGCTTCCTCGACGAGTGCACACATCAGCCGCGGGGTCGACACGGCGACGTCGACACCCCACATGTCGTCGAACAGCCACTCGTTGCCGGGGTGGTTCACCCGCCCGACCGTGCGGGGAACGCCGAACTCGGTCTTCGCGAGCAGCGCGTGCACCAGGTTCGCCTTGTCGTCGCCGGTGGCGGCGATCGCGACGTCGCAGGTCTCGAGGCGGGCCTCGGCGAGGGAGTCGAGCTCGCACGCGTCGGCCAGCAGCCACTCGGCGTCGGGCACCGAGGCCGTCTTGATGGCGTTCGGGTCCCGGTCGACCAGCAGCACCTGGTGGCCGTTGGCGATCAGCTCGCGGGCGATGGAACGGCCGACGTTGCCGGCTCCGGCGATGGTGACACGCATGTCCTGCCTCTCAGTGCTCGACCGGCGCGACGGCCAGCAGGGACTCGACCTCGGGAACGCGCGCCGACTCCACCATGGCGTACACGACGTCGCCGGACTGGAGCACCGTGTCGTCGGTGACGACGAGCGCGCCGCCGTAGCGGGTGAGCGAGGGCAGCGGCGTGCGCGCCGCCGCCTCGATGTCGCGGACCCGGCGGCCCACCCAGCCGACGTGGCAAGGCACCTCGATGAGGCGTACGGCCCCGGACGGGTCGCGCCACAGGCTCTCGGCACCGACCGGGAGCAGTCGGCGCAGCACCTGGTCCGACGTCCAGCGGACGGTCGCGACGGTGGGGATGCCCAGTCGCTCGTACACCTCGGCGCGGCCCTGGTCGTAGATACGGGCCACGACGTTGTCGACGCCGAAGTTCTCGCGCACCACGCGGGCGGCCAGGATGTTGGAGTTGTCACCGCTGGACACGGCGGCGAAGCCGTCGGCGTGCTCGATCCCGCCGGCGAGCAGCACCTCGCGGTCAAAACCGACTCCCTTGACGGTCGAGCCACGAAAGTCCGGGCCGAGCCGCCGAAAGGCGTCGGCGCTCACGTCGACGACCGCCACCGAGTGATGCCGGCGCTCGAGGCTCCGCGCCAGGCTCGAGCCCACTCGGCCACAGCCCATGATGACGTAGTGCACGTCGCCCCTCCCTTCGTCCGCTGACCACCGTAGTGGTCTGCTGCACCGAACCCGGTCAGCGGTCGTATTCTCGTCGGCGTGCATGTGGGTGAGGCGGCGAAACGGGTCCTGATCGGGCGCAAGCTCAAGACGGATCAGCTGGGGGAGACACTGCTGCCGAAGCGGGTGGCGCTGCCGATCTTCGCCTCCGATGCCCTGTCCAGCGTCGCGTACGCACCCGACGAGATCCTGCTCACCCTGTCTCTGGCCGGGATGGCCGCGTTCTCGTTCTCGTGGCAGATCGGCCTTCTGGTGGCGGTCGTGATGCTGGTGGTGGTCGCGTCGTACCGGCAGACGGTCCACGCCTACCCGTCCGGCGGCGGCGACTACGAGGTCGCGACGGTGAACCTGGGGTCCAGCGCCGGCCTGGCGGTGGCCAGTGCGCTGCTCGTCGACTACGTCCTGACCGTCGCCGTGTCGGTGTCGTCGGGCATCCAGAACGCCAAGGCCATCTCGTTCTTCGGGTTCCTCAACGGCCACGAGGGTCTCGCGGCCGCGGTGATGATCGTCGTGCTGATGGCGATGAACCTGAGAGGCGTACGCGAGTCGGGGTCGGTGTTCGCGATCCCCACCTACTGCTTCATGGCAGGCGTGGTCGCGATGATCGGGTGGGGCCTGTTCCGGATCCTGGTGCTGGGCACGCCGCTGCGGTCGGTCACCGCCGACTACGAGGTGGTCGCCGACCCGGCGTACTCGACGTTCGCCGGGTTCGCCATGGTCGCCCTGCTGGCGCGCACGTTCTCCTCCGGGTGCGCCGCGCTGACCGGTGTCGAGGCCATCTCCAACGGCGTGCCCGCCTTCCAGAAGCCGAAGTCGAAGAACGCCGCCACGACCCTCGCGCTCCTGGGCGCCCTGGCCGTGAGCATGCTGCTGGGCATCCTCACGCTCGCCCACCTGACCGGCACCAAGCTGGTCGATCCGCACAGTGGTGCGTACTTCACGCATGACGGGCAGCGGGTGACCGAGGACGTGCCGACGGCGATCGGGCAGCTGGCGGCCGTGGTGTTCGACCACTTCCCGATCGGCTTCTACTGGGTGGTCGGCTTCACGCTGGTGATCCTGGTGCTCGCCGCCAACACCGCGTTCAACGGCTTCCCGGTGCTCGGGTCGATCCTGGCGCGCGACGGCTACCTGCCCCGTGCGCTGTACACCCGCGGCGACCGCCTGGCGTACTCGAACGGCATCGTGATGCTGGCGCTCGTGGCCGCGGGCCTGGTGCTCGCCTTCAACGCCTCCGTGACGGCCCTGATCCAGCTGTACGTGGTGGGGGTGTTCGTCTCCTTCACGGTCAGCCAGCTGGGCATGATGCGCCACTGGGGCCGTCATCTCGCCACCGAGACCGACCCAGCGCGGCGTCGGCAGATGAGCCGGAGCCGCCTCATCAACGCGGTGGGCCTCACCATGACCGGCGTGGTGCTGGTCATCGTGCTGCTGTCGAAGTTCACCCACGGGGCGTACCTGGCGATCATCGCGATGGTGCTGCTCTTCTTCTTCATGCGCGCGATCAAGCACCACTACGAGCGCGTCGCCGCCGAGGTCGCGCTCCAGGGGTCCGCGGACAACGCCCTGCCCAGCCGCGTGCGCGCCGTGATCCTGGTCTCCGCGGTGAACAAGCCGACCGCCCGCGCCGTCGCGTTCGCCCGGGCGATGCGGCCCACGACGCTGGAGGCCGTCGTCGTGGCCGTCGACACCGACAGCGCCGACGAGCTCCGGTCGCAGTGGGAGGAGCAGCGGTACCCGGTGCCGCTGAAGGTGCTGGCATCGCCGTTCCGCGAGGTGGTCAACCCGTTCGTCGACTACGTGAAGTCCATCCGGACCGCCAACCCGCGCGACGTGGTGTGCGTGTTCGTCCCCGAGTACGTGGTGGGGCACTGGTGGGAGCAGGTTCTGCACAACCAGACCGCCCTCATGGTGCGCACCCGGCTCCACTTCACCCCCGGCATCATGGTGATCTCCGTGCCCTACCAGCTCGCCTCGTCGGAGGCGGCCCTCGACCGGCTCGCCCGCGAGGACCCGCTGGCGTGGCGACGGCCTGGCACCGGCCTGCCGGCCGAGCAGGTCGAGAGCAGCGCCTAGTGGTCGACTGGGAGGCCGGGGACCTGCTGGGCCCGGTCGAGATCGGCCCCGTGGCGCACGGGGGGCACTGCGTCGCCCGGGTCGACGGGGTGGTGGTCTTCGTGCGGCACGCTCTGCCGGGGGAGACCGTGATGGTGCGGGTCACCGGCCGCGAGAAGAGCTTCGCCCGGGGAGATGCCGTGACGATCATCACCCCGCACCCTGAGCGTACGGAGCCGCCATGCCCCGTCGCTCGCCCCGGTGGCTGTGGCGGCTGCGACTTCCAGCACGCCACGCTGGCCCTGCAGCGGCGGCTGAAGACCGACGTGGTGGCCGAGCAGCTGCGCCGCCTGGCCGGGCACACCTGGCGCGGCGAGGTCGAAGGGGTCCCCGATGACGACGGGCTCGGGTGGCGCACGCGCATGCGCTACCGGGTCACCGGCGACGGCCGGCTGGGGCTTCGCGCCCACCGCTCGCACGAGGTGATCGGCCTGCCCGAGGGCGGATGCCGGATCGCCGACCCCGCCCTGCCGGCGGTGCCGGAGAGCCTGCTGACGTCGCGCCCGGAGGAGGTGCTGGTGGCGGGTCGTGGCGAGCGGGAGGGTGCGGTGCTGGTCGACGGCGCGCTCGTCGCCGGGCGGGGGCTGCTCACCGAGACCGTGCACGGCATCCCGTACGCGGTCGCGGCCGACGGTTTCTGGCAGGTGCACCCGGCGGCCGCTGGCGTGCTGGTGGAGGCGGTGCTGGACGGTCTGAACCCCCAGGCGGGGGAGCGGGCCTGGGACCTCTACTGCGGCGTCGGGCTGTTCTCCGCCGCTCTCGCCGAGGCCGGGTGCCGGGTGCGCGGCGTCGAGCTGGACCGGCGGGCGGTCGATCTGGCGCAGAGCAACGTGCCCGGCGGCTCGTTCGTGGCGGGGCGGGTGGAGCGCGTCGTCGCGCGGTGGCCGGGCGCGGTCGACCTCGTGGTGCTGGACCCGCCGCGTACGGGCGCCGGCCGCGACGTCGTCCGAGCGGTCGCGGAGCGCCGGCCGCGGCGCGTGGCATACGTGGCGTGCGACCCCGCGGCCCTGGCCCGCGACGTCGCGACGTTCGCGGGCCTGGGCATGGAGCTGGTCGACGTGCGCGCCTTAGACCTGTTCCCCATGACGCACCACGTGGAGTGCGTCGCACTGCTGGAGCCGGCCCCAGGCGTGTAGATGAGGTCGTTCTCACACATGTTGTGAGGTGTTCTGGTCACCGGCATGGTTGTTCTTGCAAGGCGCTTTCGAGGGAAATCGCCGGGGGAACCATGAGCATCGGGCTCGTGGTTATTCGAAAGGGACTTTCATGAACGCTCTCTCCGCTTACGTCACCACGCTGGTCTTCGTCGTGTCCGATCGTTTCGGCAAGGCCGCCAAGGGTGCGACCGCTGTTGAGTACGGCCTGCTCGTGGCCCTGATCGCTGCCGCGATCATCACCGCTGTGACGATGTTCGGCACCAACCTGTCGGCCCTGTTCACCAAGGTCGGCACCCAGGTCGCGCCCAAGTGATCTGAGCCTCAGCTCTTCTCGACCGGCCGGTCGCCCTACGGGGCGGCCGGCCGTTTCGCGTCTTGTGGCGGGGCTCGCCGAGACGCAGATGAGGCGGTTCTCACGCATGTTGTGAGGTGTTCTGGTCACCGGCATGGTTGTTCTTGCAAGGCGCTTTCGAGGGAAATCGCCGGGGGAACCATGAGCATCGGGCTCGTGGTTATTCGAAAGGGACTTTCATGAACGCTCTCTCCGCTTACGTCACCACGCTGGTCTTCGTCGTGTCCGATCGTTTCGGCAAGGCCGCCAAGGGTGCGACCGCTGTTGAGTACGGCCTGCTCGTGGCCCTGATCGCTGCCGCGATCATCACCGCTGTGACGATGTTCGGCACCAACCTGTCGGCCCTGTTCACCAAGGTCGGCACCCAGGTCGCGCCCAAGTGATCTGAGCCTCAGCTCTTCTCGACCGGCCGGTCGCTCCATTCGGGAGCGGCCGGCCGTTCTGGCATCTAGCGTGATGGCCCTATCAGCTCACTGCTCATCACGGGGGGAACCATGACGACACTCCAGGCACGCGCTGCGATGGGGATGAGTGCCCTGGCGCTGTGTGCGACCGCGCTGGTGGCCCCAGCGGCGCCGGCGCAGGCGGCGGGATGCACCGTCACGGTCACCACCACTGCCGCCTCCGGGCCGGGGAGCCTCGCCCAGGCGCTCTCCAGCGGCGGCACCATCTGCTTCAACATCCCGGGCGGGGGAGTGAAGACCATCTTTCCCTCCGGCTCCCTGACCGTCGGCATCCCGTCGGTCATCGACGGCACCACCCAGCCCGGCTACGCAGGCACGCCGCTCATCGAGATCAGCGGCAGCAACGCCGGCGGCGTCTCCGGCATCGTGGTCAACGCCGGGTCGACGACCATCAAGGGGCTCGCGGTCAACTCGTTCGCGTACGACGGCATCATCCTCAACAACAACGGCGGCAACACGGTCGTCGGCAACCACGTGGGCGTGGATCCCAGCGGAACGGTCGCCAAGCCGAACGGCACCTCGGGCATCGGCGTCGCCACCCCGAACAACCGCATCGGAGGCTCCACCCCAGCCGACCGCAACCTGGTCTCGGGCAACCGCGGCAGCGGCATCGCCATCTCGGGCACGGGTGCCAAGAACAACGTCGTCTCCGGCAACTACGTCGGCACCAACCGGTCCGGGACCAGCGCGATCCCGAACGCGGCCGACGGCGTCCTCGTCACGCGCGGGTCGGGCAACCGGATCGGCGGGACGGCAGGCGTCTCCGTGGGCGGCAGCTGCACCGGTGAGTGCAACCTGCTGTCGGGCAACGGGGCCAACGGCGCCGGCCTGATGTACGTCGAGGCGCAGGGCAACGTCATCATCGGCAACTACATCGGCGTCACGGCTGACGGACGAGGTGCCCTGGGCAACTCCGACATCGGCGCGGAGGCGCAGGACGCCCCCAACAACCGCATCGGCGGCACCACCCCCGCCGAGCGCAACATCCTCTCCGCCAACGGTGGCGCGGGCGTGTCGATCACCGGCACCCAGTCGACCGGCAACACGGTCTCGGGCAACTACATCGGCACCGACCGCTCCGGCCTCGGCCGACTCGGCAACCGCAAGATGGGCGTGAACCTGGGCAGCCCCGACAGCAGCCCGCGCAACGCCTCCCACAACACCATCGGCGGCACCGCCGGCACCTCGCCCGGCGGGGCCTGCACCGGGGCGTGCAACGTGATCGTGGACAACGCCTGGAGCGGCGTGTACATCTCCGGCACCACGGGTGGCGGCAACTCGGTCGCGGGCAACTTCATCGGGGTCGGTGCCGACGGCACCACCGGCCTGGGCAACCGTCAGGACGGCATCGGCATCGTCGACTCGTCCAACAACGGCATCGGCGGCCCCGTCCCGGCCGCCCGCAACCTGGTGTCGGGCAACGGCGGCAACGGCATCGCGATCGTCGGAGGCTCGGCCGGCGGCAACCGCATCGAGGGCAACTTCATCGGTGAGGCCACCCACGCCGCGCCGCTGGGCAACCAGGCCAGCGGCGTCTCGATCTTCGGCGGCATCCAGACCGCGGTCATCGGCAACAACATCTGGGGCAACGCCCAGTACGCCATCGACATCGCCCCTGGCGGCCCGACCGGCAACGACCCGGGCGACGGTGACGGCGGGCCCAACGGCACCCAGAACTACCCGGTGCTCGCCTCCGCCATCCCGGTCGGCGGCTCCGAGCAGGTGCGCGGCAGCCTGAACAGCCTGCCCAGCACGTACTTCAGGATCGACTTCTTCCAGAGCCCGGCCTGCGACCGTTCCGGGTACGGCCAGGGGTGGTACTTCCTCGGGTCCACGGTGGTGGGCACCGACGGCGGCGGGAACGCCTCCTTCGCCGCCTCCGTGCCGCTGGTGACCCCGGGCATGACGATCACGTCGACGGCGACCCGCATGGTGGGCCAGACGCCGGTGGAGACCTCGGAGATGTCGGGCTGCGTCCAGACCCCCCGCGTCCACCCGGACGGCGCCCTCGTGCAGCCCGTGGGCAGCGGCAGCCTGTTCCTGGTCGAGGACCAGACCATGCGCCCCATCGGCTCCATGGAGGTGCTGCGCAGCCACGGGATGTCGACGGGGGAGTTCAAGACCGCGACCAACGGCGACACCAACCTCCCCGGGGGCGCCAACCTGTACTTCCGTGAGGGCACGCTGATCCGGGGCTCCGGGCCGGCCGTGTACGCCATCGACCAGGTGGGGCCGGGCCAGTACGTGAAGCGGTGGATCTCCACGTACGACTTCTTCCTGTCGCTCGGCTACACGCAGGCCGACGTCATCATCGTCCCCGACTCCGCGCTGGGTGCTCCGGACGGGCCGCCCATCGCCGACGCCACCCGGCACCCCGACGGCACCATCATCCGCAACCCCGCGAACGGGCGGATCTACCTGCTCATGGACGGCAAGAAGCGCTACGTGGGCTCGATGCCGATGTTCGTCACCTGGCGCTACGACCTGGCGGCCACGAAGACGGCGACCGCCGCCGACCTGGCGCTGCCGAACGGCGACAACATGCCCTACCGGGAGGGCGCGGTGCTCAAGGGGTCGGCCCCCGACGTGTACGTCATCGACCACACGCCCAACGGCATCGTGAAGCGGCGGCTCGGCTCGGTGGCCGCGATGGTCGAGCTCGGGTACGGGGCCGGTGACGTCATCGTCGCTCCAGACCAGGAGCTGCCGGCCGCCAACGGTCCAGAGGTCTAATGCCCAGGGGGCCGGCGAGCGGCTGACCGCCGCCCGTTCGGCCCCTTCGGGCGCGCCCGCCGCGAGGGCCGTCTGGAGTTGGCAGACTGTCGCCCAGAACGTCAGGGTCAGCGCCGCGTACCGTGATATCTTGACGTCAAGATATCTCGGGCCGTGCGGCCCGCCCTCAACGCCGGAGGAGAACCGAATGAGTGTCAACAGCTTCAACGCGAGGTCGACCCTCGACGTCGACGGGACGTCGTACGAGATCTACCGCCTCGACGCGGTCGAGGGCCAGGACAAGCTGCCGTACAGCCTCAAGGTGCTGCTGGAGAACCTGCTCCGCACCGAGGACGGCGCCAACATCACCGCCGAGGACATCAAGGCGCTCGCCGGCTGGGACCCGCAGGCCGAGCCCGACAAGGAGATCCAGTTCACCCCGGCCCGGGTCATCATGCAGGACTTCACCGGCGTGCCCTGCGTGGTCGACCTGGCCACCATGCGCGAGGCCGTCGGCGAGCTGGGTGGCGACCCCGCCAAGGTGAACCCGCTGTCGCCCGCCGAGCTGGTCATCGACCACTCGGTCATCGCCGACGTCTTCGGCCGCGAGGACGCGTTCCGCCGCAACGTGGAGCTCGAGTACGAGCGCAACTTCGAGCGCTACCAATTCCTCCGCTGGGGCCAGACCGCGTTCGACGACTTCAAGGTCGTGCCCCCCGGCACCGGCATCGTGCACCAGGTCAACATCGAGCACCTGGCCCGCGTGGTCTTCCCGCGCACGGTCGACGGGGTCCTCCAGGCGTACCCCGACACCTGCGTCGGCACCGACTCCCACACCACGATGGTCAACGGCCTCGGCGTGGTGGGCTGGGGCGTCGGTGGCATCGAGGCCGAGGCGGCCATGCTCGGCCAGCCGGTCTCGATGCTGATCCCGCGCGTGGTCGGCTTCAAGCTGTCGGGCAAGCTGCCCGAGGGCGCCACCGCCACCGACCTGGTGCTGACGATCACCGAGATGCTCCGCGAGCACAAGGTGGTCGGCAAGTTCGTCGAGTTCTACGGCCCCGGCGTCTCGGAGGTGCCGCTGTCGAACCGCGCCACCATCGGCAACATGTCGCCGGAGTACGGCTCGACGATCGCCGTGTTCCCGATCGACGAGAAGACCACCGACTACCTGCGCCTGACGGGTCGCGACGAGCAGCAGGTCAAGCTCGTCGAGGCGTACGCGAAGACGCAGGGCCTGTGGCACGACGACGACCGCGAGCCGTCGTACTCGGAGTACCTGGAGCTCGACCTCTCCACCGTGGTGCCCAGCATCGCCGGCCCGAAGCGGCCGCAGGACCGGGTCCAGCTCTCCAACGCCAAGCAGGGCTTCCGCGAGGCGCTGGGTGCGTACGTGACCGAGCCCGAGCAGGCCCCGGCCGGCACGCAGCTGGCGGGTGTCGACCAGGCGTCGGCGGAGAGCTTCCCGGCCTCCGACGCGCCGAGCCCGTCGACGGAGCAGCCCGTCGAGGAGCCGCAGAAGTTCGGCGAGGACGTGCCCGAGGACATCGGCCGCCCGTCGCACCGCACGCCGGTCACCCTGGCCGACGGCACCTCCTTCGAGCTCGACCACGGCGCGGTCACGATCGCCTCCATCACCTCCTGCACCAACACCTCCAACCCGAGCGTGATGATCGGTGCGGCCCTGGTGGCGAAGAAGGCCGTCGAGCGCGGCATCACCCGCAAGCCGTGGGTGAAGACGACGCTGGCGCCGGGCTCGAAGGTGGTCACCGACTACTACGAGCGCGCGGGCCTGACGACCTACCTCGACCAGGCGGGCTTCAACCTCGTCGGCTACGGCTGCACCACCTGCATCGGCAACTCGGGCCCGCTGATCCCCGAGGTCAGCGCCGCCGTCAACGAGAGCGACCTGGCTGCCGTCTCGGTGCTGTCGGGCAACCGCAACTTCGAGGGCCGCATCAACCCCGACATCAAGATGAACTACCTGGCCTCGCCGCCGCTGGTCGTCGCGTACGCCCTGGCGGGCACGATGGACATCGACCTGGCGAACGACCCGCTGGCCACCGACCCGCAGGGCAACCCCGTGTACCTGCGTGACGTCTGGCCGACCGACGCCGAGATCGAGGAGATCGTCGGCTCGGCCATCGGGTCGGAGATGTTCAGCGAGTCCTACGCCGACGTGTTCGCGGGCGACCAGCGCTGGCAGGCGCTGCCCACGCCCGAGGGCCAGGTCTTCGAGTGGGACGCGGACTCCACGTACGTGCGCAAGCCCCCGTACTTCGAGGGCATGCCGTCGGAGCCGGAGCCGGTCGCTGACGTCACCGGCGCCCGGGTGCTGCTGAAGCTCGGCGACTCGGTGACCACCGACCACATCTCGCCCGCCGGCTCCATCAAGGCCGACAGCCCCGCCGGCAGGTACCTCACCGAGCACGGCGTGGAGCGCAAGGACTTCAACTCGTACGGGTCGCGGCGCGGCAACCACGAGGTGATGATCCGCGGCACGTTCGCGAACATCCGGCTGCGCAACCAGGTCGCCCCCGGCACCGAGGGTGGCTTCACCCGCGACTTCACCGCGGACGACGCGCCTGTGACGACGATCTACGAGGCGTCGCAGGCGTACCAGGCGGCCGGGATCCCGCTGGTGGTGCTGGCCGGCAAGGAGTACGGCTCCGGCTCGTCGCGAGACTGGGCGGCCAAGGGCACGATGCTGCTGGGCGTGAAGGTCGTCATCGCCGAGTCGTACGAGCGGATCCACCGCTCGAACCTGATCGGCATGGGCGTCCTCCCGCTGCAGTTCCCCGACGGCCAGAGCGCCGACTCGCTGGGGCTGACCGGCGAGGAGACCTTCGACGTCACGGGCATCGAGGCGCTGAACGACGGCACCACACCGCGTACGGTCAGGGTCGTCGCGAAGGGCTCGGGCGACCCCGTCGAGTTCGATGCGGTGGTGCGCATCGACACCCCCGGCGAGGCGGACTACTACCGCAACGGCGGCATCATGCAGTACGTGCTGCGCTCGCTGCTCAAGAAGTAGCCCGCGCGGACGTCGAGGCCCGCAGCACCGGTGGTGCTGCGGGCCTCGTGCTGCCTGGGGTCCGGGGGCTCAGTCGGCGAGGGCCTCGCGTAGCAGGGTGCCGTACGCCTGCATCTGACCCGGCTCGTACGTGCGGCGCGGCCAGAAGAACCCCTTCAGCCCGTCGCCCTTGGTGCGCGGCACCACGTGGACGTGCAGGTGGGCCACCGACTGCGACACCGTGTTGTTCACGGCCACGAAGCTGCCCTGGGCGCCGAGGGTGTCGACCATCGCCGCGGCCACCCGCTGCACCAGCGAGAACAACGGCACGATCTCGTCGGCGGGCAGCTCGGGCAGCGTCAGCACGTGCTGCAGCGGGCAGACCAGCGTGTGGCCGAGGAAGACTGGCCGGTGGTCGAGGAACGCGATCGCCCGGTCGGTGCGCGCCACCACCTCGCCCGGGATCTCGCCGCGGATGATCTGGCACGCGATGTCGTCGGTCATCCGCCCATTCTCGTGTGCCATCCTGGCGGGCATGCCTTCTCTGCGTGTGTCGACCTCTCCCACGGGCGGGGCGAGGGTGGCGTACGCGGTGATGGGGCTGGTGCTCGCGAGCATGATCGCCGGGGTGCTGCTGGCCATGGCCTGGCCGGTCGCGTCCGCCGTGGGCGCATGCCGAGACGACCAGAGCGGCCTGTGCGGGGTGGCGCTGGGGGTGCTGCTGTGGGTCGGCTGCCTCTGGCTTGCGCTGGCGTGGGTGGCTCATGCGCTGCGGCTGGGGTGGTGGTTCTGGGGGCTGGTCGTCGCCGCGGCGGTGGTGTGCGCCCAGCTGGCCATCGAGCTGGTCGCGTTCTGGCCGGTCGCACTGTTCCTGGTGCTGGTGTGCGGGGCGGCCCTGCTGACGGACCCGGGCGGCACGGAGCTGCCCCGGTGGCGGCGGCTGCTCTGCGCCGGGCTGCTGGGGGTGGTGGCGGTCGAGGCGGGGGTGTGGGCCTACCTCGCGTTCGTGGCCGGCCCCTAGTCCGTACGCGATCGCCGGAAGACGGGGACGTCGGGGCGTGAGCTCTCCGCGTGGAACGTGTAGCCGGCGGCGTCGAAGTGGCGCAGCTGGCTGACCCGGCGCACGCGGTTCTCGACGAGCCAGGCGGCCATCTCGCCGCGGGCGCGCTTGGCGGGGAACGAGACCACGCGGTAGCGGCCCTGGCCGTCGGCGTCCTCGAAGCGGGGGGAGACGACGCGGGGGAGGCGAGAGGTCTGGATCACCTTGGCGTACTCCTCGGAGGCGAGGTTCACGAGCACATCGTCGCCGGGGGAGGCCGCGAGGTCGTCGAGCACCAGGTCGGTCACCGTGTCGCCCCACCACTGGTAGAGGGAGGTGCCACGGGGCGTACGGAGGGGGCTGCCCATCTCCAGGCGGTAGGGCTGGATGCGGTCTAGGGGACGGAGCAGGCCGTAGAGGCCCGAGAGGATGCGTACGGTCTTCTGCGCCTCGGTGAAGTCGCGCTCGTCGAAGCGCTCGGTGGCGCGCATGCCCTGGTAGACGTCGCCGGCGAAGGCGAGGAGCGCGGGGCGGGACGTACGGCGGGGCTGGGGGAACGCCATCGCCTGGAACCGTTCGGCGTTGAGCGTGGCGAGGTCCTCGGAGATGTCCATGAGGCGGCGCAGGTCGGCTGGCGACTGCTGGCGCATCACCTCGGCGAGCTGCTCTGTGTGGTCGAGCAGCCGCGGGTCGGTGGCCCTGCGGGTCGCGAGGGGGGACTCGAAGTCCAGCGACTTCGCGGGGGAGAGGATGCTCAGCACGTCTGGAGCCTAGTGGTGGCCGGACGGGGCCCGAGAACTGTCAGAGGCGGGTGCTGGCATGAGGACTGAGGGTCTGGACAGGTGGTCCGGCCGCGATCTAGAATCGAACACACGTTCGATCAAGGAGGGGTGGTCATGGCGCAAGCGGTGGTCCGGTGGGCCGAGGAAGAGTCGTGGCGCGAGGAGTGCCTGATCTACGTGCCGCCGGGCTGGCCCGACCAGGTCCGGCCGCCGGGGGCTCCGGACTGGGAGGCGACGGCGGGAGCGTTCCTGCTCGACTGCTGCCCGCCGGACTACCGGTCTCACCTCGTGCTGCGACGGCACCCGGTGGTGCTGGCCCGGTTCGCCGCGGAGCATGTGGAGGGGCAGCTGAGGGCGAGCAAGGAGGGGCTGGCGACGGTGCGGGCGCAGCTGGCCGACCAGGTGCCGAGCGCTGTGGTCCAGGAGGCCGTCGACGCCTGGCAGGAGGAGACGGCGCGGCTGATCCGCGTCCGGCGGGCGGTCGCGCTGGTGGAGGAGGCGCTGCGGGGCAAGGTCTTCATCCGCAAGCTGTGAGCTGCAGCCGGCGGGCAGTCGGTCGAGGCTGTGAGTGGCGGCGAGTGGGCAGGTCGGTCAGGGCTGTGGGTCAGTCGCTGGCGGGCAGGTCGGCCAGGTGAACGGGGCCGACCCGGTGCAGAGCGGCACCCGGCCCGTACCGGATCGCGGGGCGGGCGGGTGCCACCACGGGCCGTGGTCCGGGGGACCGGCTCGCACCCTGCGCCAGGTTCACTCCCTGGGGGTGCGACCTGGGGGGCGGCCGCGGCGCGTACCGGGGAGTGGGCGGGTGCCGCGGCCTAGACTCGACCCCATGGCGTTGCTCGACCAGATCACTGCCCCCGCTGACCTCCGTCGGCTCAACCGTGCCGAGCTGGATGAGCTGGCGGCGGAGATCCGGGCGTTCCTGGTGTCGAGCGTCAGCCGGACCGGCGGGCACCTCGGGCCGAACCTCGGCGTGGTCGAGCTCACCATCGCGCTGCACCGGGTGCTGGACTCGCCGCGCGACCCCGTCGTGTTCGACACCGGCCACCAGAGCTACGTGCACAAGCTGCTGACCGGCCGGCGCGACCTCTTCCCGACGCTGCGGCAGGCCGGCGGGCTGTCCGGCTACCCGTCTCGCACGGAGTCGGAGCACGACTGGCTGGAGAGCTCGCACGCCTCGGCCGCGCTCTCCTGGGCCGACGGCATGGCCAAGGGCTTCCACCTCCGCGGCGAGGACCGCACCGTCGCTGTCGTGGTGGGTGACGGCGCGCTGACCGGCGGCATGGCCTGGGAGGCGCTGAACAACCTCGCCGACGAGCCGGACCTGCCCGTGATCGTGGTGGTCAACGACAACGGCCGCTCCTACACGCCCACCGTCGGCGGGCTGGCCAACCAGCTGTCGGCGATGCGCACCGACAAGAGGTACGAGCA
This sequence comes from uncultured Propionibacteriaceae bacterium, assembly GCA_936924635.1. Taxonomy (GTDB): domain Bacteria; phylum Actinomycetota; class Actinomycetes; order Propionibacteriales; family Propionibacteriaceae; genus Fen-668. The sequence goes on along the minus strand of CAKZHP010000003.1, from coordinate 8,215 downwards.
CGCGCTCCGGGTCATCAAGCAGACCGTCTCGAAGACGCCGCTGGTGGGCAAGCCCGCGTACGACCTGCTCCACGGCCTCAAGACCGGGATCAAAGACGTGCTGGCGCCGCAGGGCCTGTTCTCCGACCTGGGCATGAAGTACATCGGCCCCATCGACGGGCACGACATCGGTGCTCTGGAGACGGCGTTCCAGCAGGCCAAGCGCTACGGCGGCCCCGTGATCGTGCACTGCGTCACCGTCAAGGGCCGCGGGTTCAAGGCGGCCGAGGAGAACGACGAGGACGCGTTCCACTCGGTGGGCCTCATCAACGAGCTGACCGGTGAGCCCCTGTCGGCGAAGGTCGCGACGAGCTGGACCGACGTCTTCGGCGACGAGCTCGTGAAGCTCGCCGCCACCGACGACCGCATCGTCGCGCTCACCGCCGCCATGCTGCACCCGGCCGGCCTGGGCCAGTTCCGGGCCACGTTCCCCTCGCGGACGTTCGACGTGGGCATCGCCGAGCAGCACGCCGTGGCCTGTGCCGCGGGCCTGGCGACGGCCGGGCTGCACCCGGTGTTCGCGGTCTACGCCACCTTCCTCAACCGGGCCTTCGACCAGGTCGTCATGGACGTGGCCCTGCACGGTCTCGGCGTCACCATCGCGCTCGACCGGGCCGGTGTCACCGGCCCTGACGGCGCCAGCCACCACGGTGTGTGGGACCTGGCGCTGCTGTCGACGGTCCCGGGCGTCCACCTCACCTCGCCCCGCGACGCCACCCGCCTGCGCCAGGCGCTGGCGACCGCGGTCGCGATCGACGACAGCCTCTCGGTGGTCCGCTACTCCCGTGACTCGGTGCCCGACGACATCCCTGCTCTGCGCACCGTCGACGGCGTCGACGTGATCGCGACTGAGCCCGACCCGCGGGTGCTCGTCGTCGGCTACGGGCAGCTGATGGGCACGGCTGTCGACGTCGGCCGTCGGCTCAGCCAGCAGGGCATCCCCGCCACGGTCGTCGACCCGGTGTGGGCTCTCCCCGTCGGTGAGGGGCTCATCCGCATGGCCGCCCAGCATGACCTGGTGGTGACCCTCGAGGACGGTGTCGTCGGTTCCGGCCTCGGCGCTCAGGTCGGGTTCGCCCTCGAGCAGGCTGGCGTGCCGACCCGGCTGCTCCAGTTCGGTGTCCCGAAGCGGTTCCTGCCGCACGGCACGCGCACCCAGGTGCTGGAGGGGGCCGGGCTCACCGCTCAGGAGGTCGCCCGCACCACCATCGAGGCCCTGATGTCCGACGAGCCCGCCCCGGCCGCGGCACCGATGTCGGACCTCACCGCCGACTGACCCTGCCCGCTGGCGGCTCCAGGGCGTCCTGAGGTCGGCAGCAGACACGCCCTGGCGCCGCTGCGCGCCGCCGGGTCGGGTTTCGACGCGCAGGACCCTCGCACGCTCGGTTCTGCTTGCTCAACCGGCGGGTCGAGGCTCGGCTGCGCGCAGCGCCGACGAGCTTGGGTTCTGCGTGCTCGACCGAGGGGGGTCTAGCTCTTGCTCGGATCACCGTCCGGCGGCGGGGCCGCTGCCGCCTCGGCGAGGGCGTCGACGAGCACCGGGACGACGAGCGCGCGCTGCCAGGGCCGTACACCCATCTCCGCCAGCTGGGCGTCGACGGACCCGGCGTCCGTGCCCCGGGGCTGCCACAGCAGACGACGCAGGGGGTCGGGCCCGACCAGGTTCTCGATCGGGAGGTTCTTCTCCTCGGCCAGGGCCAGCAGGCGGCCACGGGCGAGGTCCCAGCGGCGTGCCGCCTCCGGGTCCCGCGACGCCCAGGACCGTGGCTGGGGCGGTCCCTCCGACGGCACGTTGGCCGGCGGGAGCCCCGACCGCGGCAGCTCGAGGGCTCGCTGGACCGCGGAGAGCCAGCTGGTCTCGTAGCGCCGCGCCTCCCGCCGGTTGAAGCGGGAGATGGCGCGCAGGTCGTTACGGGTCACCGTGACCGGGTGGCGCTTGATGCCGGCAGCGAGCGTGACGATGGCCTCGTCGCCGAGCACCCGCCCCGGTGCCTTGTCGAGCTCGCGGCAGATCCGGTCCCGCTCCTGCCAGAGTTCTCTCACGACCGCCAAACCGAGCGGGCTGCGTACACCATGGATGCCCGAGGTGCGCCGCCAGGGATCCTGTCGCGGCGTGACCGGCACCGTGCACTGCGTCACGAGATGGGCGAACTCCTCGGCCGCCCAGTCGCTCTTGCCCTGCTCCTGGAGCTCGGCCGCCAGCAGGTCGCGCAGCTCGCCGAGCAGCTCGACGTCGAGGGCGGCGTACGCCAGCCAGTCGGACGGGAGCGGCCGGGTCGACCAGTCGGCGGCGCTGTGCTCCTTGAGCAGCCGTACGCCGAGCAGGGTCTCCGTCAGCGTTCCCAGCGCCACCCGGGGGTAGCCGAGGAGGCGCGCGGCGAGCTCGGTGTCGAACAACCGCTGCGGCACCAGCCCCAGCTCGACCAGGCAGGGGAGGTCCTGGGCGGCGGCGTGGATGATCCACTCCTGGTCGGCGATGGCTGCCTGGAGCTCCGCGAAGGCGCCGCCGCTGATCGGCAACGGGTCGACCAGGGCGATGCCCACGTCGGCGCGCGCGATCTGGATCAGGTAGGCCCGGCCCGTGTAGCGGTAGCCGTGGGCACGCTCGGTGTCGATCGCCACGGGCCCGGACCCCGTCGCGAGGCGTGAGGCCAGAGCCAGCACCTGGGCGTCGGTCACGACCAGCGGGGGCACACCCTGCAGCGGTGCGCTCCGGACGGGGATGTCGGGCTCGAGCTCCTCGTCGGTGGGGCGATCGGACATCAGCGGCGCGGTCGCTTCGTCTGCAGGGCCACCACGCCCGGCGGGATCGGCGGCAGGCCCGCCGTCATGCACAGCAGGTCCTGCCAGGCCGCCAGATGGGCGGTGATCGACTGGCCGTCCTCGAGCAGGGGCGTCCAGGACGCACGGATCTCCACCTCGGCGTTGCCCGGGTCGCCGGCCAGCTCGCCGAACGGGGTCGAGATCACGGCGGTCACAGTGCCGCTGGCCTCGGTGAACTCCGCGTCATGGGTCGACAGCGCGTCGATCAGCCAGCTCCAGCCGACGTCGGCGAGCAACGGGTCACGCACCATCTCGGGCTCCACCTGGGCCTTGGCGAAGGTGACGCACCTGTACGTACCGCGCCACGCCTCGTTGCCGACCGGGTCGTGCAGCAGCACGAGCCGCCCCGACCCGATGTCGTCCCCACCCACCACCACGTCGGCGCCGAGCGCGACGGAGAACGGAGCGATCCGCTGGGGCGACGGCATCTCCTCGATCACGATCTCGGGGCGCCACTGCGCCGCACGGAGGTCGGCCGCGACCCCGGCGAAGCCGGCGGGCTGGCGATGCTGCGTTCGTGCGGTCACACGGCGCAGCCTACGGATGCGTACGGCGTGCGCCCGCAGGCACGCCGAGCGGGCGTCGACCTCCCTGGCCGTACGGAGTCGACGGGTCGACACCGCGGCAGGGCGCCTCAGTCGGCCGTGGGCTCCAGGCGCAGGCTCACGGAGTTGATGCAGTACCGGTCGTCGGTGGGGTTGCCGTACCCCTCGCCGTGGAAGACGTGGCCCAGATGGGACCCGCAGGAGGCGCAGCGCACCTCGACGCGGCGCATGCCCAGCGTGGTGTCCTCGATGTACAGCACCCGATCGCCCGCCAGGGGGGCCCAGAAGGACGGCCACCCGCAGTGGCTGTCGAACTTCTCCTCGGAGCGGAACAGCTCGGCGTCGCAGGCGCGGCAGTGGTAGACGCCAGCGGTCTTCGTCCGCTCGTACTCGCCGGTGCCAGCCCGCTCCGTGCCGGCCTCACGCAGCACGTGGAACTCGAACGGGGTGAGCTGTGCCCGCCACTCGTCCTCGGTCTTGACGATCTTCAGCTCGGGGACCTGATCCATGCCGACCTCCTCGGGTTCGGGCCTAGGCTACCCAGGTGCCGAAGGAAGCCACCGCCGTCGAGGCGTCAGGACGTGAGGTCCGGGTCTCCAGCCCGAGCAAGGTCTACTTCCCCGAGCTGGGCCTCACCAAGCTCGACGTCGTGCAGTACGTCCTGGCGGTCGGCGACGGCATCCTCGCCGCGCTCAAGGACCGGCCGACGGCGATGGAGCGCTGGCCAGAAGGGGTGACGGCCACCTCGTCGCTGCTGGCGCCCGGCAACCCCAAGGGTGATGCGTTCTACCAGAAGAATGCCCCCACCCGGGGCATGCCCGAGTGGGTGCAGACCACCGAGGTGACGTTCCCCTCCGGGCGCCGGGCGACGGAGGTCGCCCCTGCCGACCTCGCCACGATCGTCTGGATGGTCAACCTCGGCACGCTGCGGTTCCACCCCTGGCCCGTACGCCACCCCCGCACCGACGACGTCGACCAGCTCCGTCTCGACCTCGACCCGCAGCCTGGGGCGACGTACGAGCAGGCGCGGCAGGCGGCCCTGGTGCTGCGGGAGGTGCTCGCCGACGCCGGTCTGGAGGGGTTCCCGAAGACCTCCGGCGGTCGTGGCCTGCACGTCTTCGCCCGGGTCACGCCCACCTCCTTCATCGACGCGCGCCACGCCGCCATCGCCGTGGGCCGGGAGCTCGAGCGCCGCCTGCCCGACATCGTCACCACGGCGTGGTGGAAGGAGGAGCGGGGGGAGCGGATCTTCGTCGACTTCAACCAGATGGCGCGCGACCGGCTGATGGCGTCGGCCTACTCCGTACGCCCGACGGCGGAGGCCCGGGTCTCGGCGCCGCTGACCTGGGACGAGGTGCCCGATGCGCACCCGGACGACTTCACGGTGCTCACGATGCCGGCGCGGTTCGCCGAGCGCGGTGATGTGTGGGCGGCCCTGGAGGCGTCGGCGCCGCGGCCGGTCGGCACCGCCGTGGAGTGGTACGACCGCGACGCGACGGCAGGTCAGGGCGAGATGCCATACCCGCCGGAGTACCCGAAGATGCCCGGCGAGCCACCGCGTGTGCAGCCGAGCCGCATGAACGCCGAGAACTGGCCCAAGGGCGACGCATGAGCACGCAGGCGGCGACCTCCGGTCGGGGGCGACCGACCCTCGCCCTGGTGGGGATCGGACTGGTGGCCGGGTTCCTCTCCGGGCTGTTCGGCGTGGGCGGCGGCATCGTCATCGTGCCGGCCCTGGTCACCCTCGCCCGGTTCCCCCGCAAGCTCGCCTCAGGCACGTCGCTGGTGTCGATCATCCCGACCGCTGTGGTCGGCGTGGTCAGCTACGCCCTCGCCGGGCACGTGGACGTGCTCGTCGCGCTGGTGCTGGCGGCGGGGTCCGTGGTGGGCGCACAGCTCGGGGCCTGGCTGCTGAGCCGACTCCCCGTGCCCGTCGTGCGCTGGGTGTTCATCGCGTTCCTCGTGGTGGTGGCGGTGCAGCTCTTCCTCACCACGCCGGTGCGTACGGCGGTGTTCGCGCCCACGCCCGCGTCGATGGCGGGGCTGGTGGCCCTCGGTCTGGTGACGGGCGTGCTCTCCGGGCTGCTCGGCGTCGGCGGCGGAATCGTCGTGGTCCCGGCGCTGATCGTGCTGTTCGGTGTCAGCGACCTGGTCGCGAAGGGGTCGTCGCTGCTGATGATGATCCCGACCGCCGTGTCGGGGAGCATCGCCAACTACCGGCGCCGCAGCGCCGACATCCGTGCCGGTGTCACCGTCGGGGCCGCTGCCTGTCTGACATCGGCCGCCGGCGCGTACGTCTCGCAGCTCATCTCCCCCCGCGCGGCGAACGTGGTCTTCGCCGTCTTCCTGGCCGCGGTGATCATCAACATGGTGCTCCAGGCGAGGCGCCGGCCCGACGCCTGAGCCACGTGCCGCTCGTCGCCCGGTGGGGCAGACTGTGCGCCATGCCTGCCAGCGACATCGCCTCTCATGACTCCGGACGCCTGCGAGACCTGCTCAAGGTGCAGCCGGGTTCCACGGTCGACCTGACCTCGTACGACACCAGGGCGACCCCGGGTTTCCCGGGCAAGGGCAAGAAGGACGCCGAGCAGCTGCGGGAGGCCATGGCGCCCGAGCTCAGCGACCTGCAGGAGCGCCTGTACGCCGGCGGGCGCTATCCCCAGGACCCGAAGCGGGTGCTCGTGGTGCTGCAGGGCATGGACACCTCCGGCAAGGGCGGTACGGTCACGCACGTCTTCGGGATGATGAACGCCGCTGGGCTGCAGCTTACGTCGTTCAAGGCGCCCACCAAGGAGGAGCGCGAGCACGGCTACCTGTGGCGCATCACCAATGCGCTGCCGCGGCCGGGGATGATCGGCATCTTCGACCGCAGCCAGTACGAGGACGTGCTGGTGGTGCGCGTGGAGAACCTGGTCGAGCCTGCGGTCTGGGGCGCTCGCTACGACGAGATCAACGCCTGGGAGGCTGACGTCGCCGCCAGCGGCACGACCATCATCAAGTGCTTCCTCCACATCTCTCCCGAGGAGCAGAAGGAGCGGCTGGCCGCGCGGCTGGCCGACCCGAAGAAGTACTGGAAGTACAACCCCGGCGACGTCGACGTGCGCGCCAAGTGGGCCCAGTACCAGGCGGCGTACGAGGCCGCCCTCAGCCGCTGCTCGACCGAGCTCGCGCCGTGGTTCGTGATCCCCGCCGACCGCAAGTGGTACCGCAACTGGGCGGTGGCCACGCTGCTGCACGAGCACCTGCTGGCGATCGATCCGCAGTGGCCGGCCGCCTCCTTCGACGTGGCGACCGAGAAGGCCCGGGTCGCGGCCAGCTGATGTCTGATCACCGGCAGGGCCGCGGCTGGGCCCAGGACCCGCCGATGGTGACGAGGCCCGCTTCAAGGAACCCGGAGCTGAGCGACCTGGTCCGTTCGGCTGCCGAGAGGAGCCGGCGTCCGGTCGGTGGCTGACGCGGTGGCAGCGATGCTTCGCAGCAAGGCCGGCGCCGAGGGCGCCGGGCAGCTGGTAGAGTGTCAGGGCAGTCGGCCAGGACGCCGTGCGCAGCAGAGATCGCGTCGGCGAGCTGGACGATCGGGCGTTTCGCGTCCGTGACCAGGTGGACGACGGCGAGGACCACTACGACGCCGCGTTCGCGCTGGCGAGGTTCGCCGATGCCTGTCGGACGGCGAGCCTCGCCCCCACCGTGCCGATGGTTACGAGACCTTGCACTCCGGGGTGGTGGCGGAGCCGGAGCTGCGATGAGCCATGGAGCGCCTGGCGGACCGCTGAGTGCCGACCGACCTGGCACTGATCGAACCACGCGAGCAGGCGCACGCGCTCTGCCTGAGCCGGTGCGCCGGATGCGGACGGCAGCGGACCGACCGCGCGCGCACTGCCGCGTGGGACGGTGCGGGGCTGGGTCCGTGGCGCGGTCGAGTCTGGACGGGGAGAGATGCGCACGGCACTGCTCGACGTGGTCGAGCAGTGCCGTAGGGCCTGTGGCAGGTCCAGGTCAGACGGCCGCGGTGACCTCGTCCTCGATGTCGAAGTGCAGCAGCTCCATGGAGGCGTACGCGTAGCGGGCCAGGATCAGGTCCAGAAGCTCGCGGTGGCAGCCGACGGGGGTGCCGACGGCGACGGCGCCGAGCCGGACGGCGATCTGCGCCTGCTCCACGTACTGCTCGTCCGCGGCGAGGACGAGAGAGCCGACCGCGATGTGACGGCGGCCCTGGGCACGCAGCGAGGCGATGGCGCTCCCCATGTCGGGGCCGGACCCGTCACCGACGGCGGTGACGCAGGGAAGCTTGTGGTGCGTCGACCATTGCCGCACACGGCGGGCCAGCAGGGCTTGCCCGCGCCGGTCGGCGCCACCCTCGGCGAGCAGGACGAGACCGTCGAGCTCCAGGGTGCGGGAGCCGCTGACGGCCGCGCGCAGCCGCTCGTCCACCACGGTGAGGAGGCTCGGCGACGGGCCCACCGGGCGGGCCATCGCAAAGCTGGTGCCGGGGTGAGCGGCGCGGACCCGGTGCAGCAGCGTCTCGGAGGCGACCCCGCTGGCGACCGCCGTGCTGAGCTGCAGCGGCACGAGCACGATCTCCTCGTGACCGCGGCCGACCAGCGTCTGGACCACCTGCGGGCCGGTCGGCGGGCACTGGTCGAGGAAGGCGACGTGCACCGGGATCTCGGGACGCATCGTCTGCAGCTGGCGGCGGAGCTCGTGGGCGACCGAGGTGACGTGGGGGTCGGTGCTGCCGGGCGCGAGAAGGACAAGAGATCGGAAGAGCGTCGTGTAGGGAAAGAGTGTAGATCTCGGTGGTCGCCGTA
>CAKZHP010000002.1 GCA_936924635.1 uncultured Propionibacteriaceae bacterium | reverse complement strand
CACCGACGCGGAGCGGGCCGCGCGGAGGCGCGAGCGGCCGGCCGCGCTGCGGGTACGGGCGGACGAGGCCGTGGTGACGGTGCACGACGTGCTCCACGGCCACGTGTCCGGGGTGGTGGACGACTTCGTGGTGCGGCGCGGAGACGGCACGGTGGCGTACAACCTCGCCGTCGTGGTCGACGACGCCGCGCAGGGGATCGACCAGGTGGTGCGCGGTGACGACCTGCTCAGCTCCGCACCGCGTCAGGCGTGGCTCGCCGACGCGCTGGGGGTGCCGCGTATCGACACGTACGCCCACGTACCCCTGGCCGTGAACCGCGCCGGGGTGCGGCTGGCGAAACGGGACGGTGCCGTGACCCTGGCCGACCTGGAGCGCGGCGGTGCCGGCGTCAAGGAGGTGCTGACGCTGCTGGCGGTGTCGCTCGGGGTCGCCGCGCCTGGCGAACGCGTCAACGCCGCCGATCTGGTGCCACGCTTCGACCCCGACCTGGTCCCCCGGTCACCGTGGGTGGTCGACGTCGGCTGACGAGTGCCGCGTATTGTTGTGCGATCTGGAGCACCTCTCCATCCCCCAGGTCCGGCGGGCGACACTGCCGGCGAGGAGGGTTCTGTTCGCTCCCGAGGTGCTGCGACTGGGACGGTGCTGGCGACCTGAGTCGGGGACCGTACCGGGAGATGGCGAACCCGATCCCTGCCAGGGTGGCGACCAGCACCGTCAGTCCCGGCCCCGAACGCCCTGCTCCGACTGCCGCAGGCACCGGCAAGGCGTGGTCACCGGCGTCTGGTCGGCGCTGGGGCGGTGAGGGCGACGGAGAGCCCGCCGCCGGGCTACTGGCGCAGCGGCCGTCGCTGGTACTCACGCAGCGGGGGGTCGTCGGTCGACGGCTCCGGCGGGCCGTACAGGCAGAGCACCCGACGGACATGGCCCGGCAGGCTGGGGATCCCCACGCCGTGGCTGTGGAGGGGTCGCCCGTCTGGGGTGTAGCCGCTGGCGGGCCGTGGGGCGTACCACGAGTGCCGGCCGAGTCCGGCGGCCCACATCTCGACGACGAACGGTCTTGACCACGTCGTGTACTTGTGGTGCGCCGCCATCGCCTCGCCGGGCAGCAGGGCCCACCAGACCTCGGGCCGGGTCAGGTGCCGGTAGGGCCGAGGATCACCTCGGGACGCCCGTTCGTCCCGCGTCTCCCGGTGCCGGAACGTGACCTGACGCTCCCGGCCCTTGTCGCGGGCCAGCCAGCCGGGATACCGGACGGGTTCGATGTCCAGGTGTGCGGGGAACCGGGCCCCACCCTGGTTCTTGACGGTGTCGGGGTCCTCCACCGGCAGCTCCTGGCCCGTCTCGGCGTCCACGACGACCAGCCGTAACCCGGCTGCGGCCAGGGTGTGGAGCAGCAGGTCGAGCGCGATGCTCCCGCGCGGCAACTCAGCACGGGCGATGGTCGACGGGGCGACTCGCAGCAGCCGCGCGAGATCGCGTTGCGCCATGTCAAGGCGACGCCGGACCGCCCGGAGAACAGCCGGTCGGTTCAGCACGTGGTGCACGGGAGCGGCAGGAGCCCCGTTGGGCATCCGTACGTCACCGCGCATCGGCAGTGGTGGCACATACGCCCGCTCCACGGGAGTAGGAACCGGAGGCACAGGGCTGAGTCGCGTCACACCCCCAGCCTGAGCCCGCTCACCACCCAGAGCCAGAGTCAGGCGTTGTCCGTCTGACCCCCGGTGTTGGCGGGTTGCCGACAGATGTTGTCCGAGGTGCCCACGATGTTGTTCGCCCCGGCCGAGGTGTTGTCCGCCGGCGTCCTCGGCGGGTCAGAGCCGTTCCCCGCGAAGACCGGAGCTGTCGCGGGGGGTCTCCCCCGATCCAGAGTTCCGGCCCCTGCGGCAATGCTCGACAGGGTCGAGCATTGCCGCAGGGACGAGACCTTGGGGCATCGGGGCTCGCAGGACGCTCGTCGTGACCCGGGGGTCTCCAGACCTGTCGCCTCTCATCTCGATGACGGGCGCCTGTCGCCTGAGGCTGCCGACGAGGTGCGGGCCGCCCCGAGCACTAGACCGCGGCGACTGGGGCGGTGCGCCTGATCAGCCGCTGGTGGACGCGAAGAGGATGTCGACGACGTAGACCATCGTCTCGCCCGGCTTCACGCCGATGCGGGGGTTGCCCGACGGGTAGCTCTTCGCCGGCGGCGCCACGATCAGGACGCGGCTGCCCACGGTCTGCTTGGCCAGACCCTCCTGCCATGCGGGGAGCGTCTGCGCCAGCGGGCCCTCCAGGGGCTTGTACCCGTAGGTCTGCTTGACCAGCTGGCCGTTGCTCCAGGCGTACTCGGCGTAGTTCACCTGAACCACGTCCGTCGGGGCGACCTCACGACCGGCCCCCTTGATGAGGGGCTGCACGACCAGTGACGTCGGCGGGGTGGCACCCGCCGGGATCGTGACCTGCGGCTTGGCCACGTCACCGGTCACCGTCGGCAGGCCCGCCGCCGGGGTGACCGGGGTCCCAGCCGGCTGCGTCAGGGAGACGGCGAGGATGTCGACGACGAACACGATGCAGTCGTCGGCCTCGATGCCCGCCTGGGGGTTGCCACCGTTCGGGCCGTACCCGTCGGGGCCGGTGATCCCGATCAGCACCCGGCTGCCGGACTTCTGGCCCACCAGGCCGTTCACGAAGCCCGGGATGAAGCCCTCCAGAGGCAGCGCGATCGGCTTGCCGCCGCTGAAGCTCTCGTCGAAGACCTCTCCAGTGCGGCCGTTGGCCCCCCAGTAGTGGATCTCGACGGTGGAGGTCTTCGCGATCTCCGGCCCGTTGCCCGGCTGGATGACCTTCGACTGCGACGTGGTGACCGCCCACGGCGCCGGGATCTTGACCTGCGGCAGCTTGCCGAAGTCGCCCACGACCGTGATCCCGTCGAGGTTGTTCGAGGCGGGGATGGACGGCCTGGGCGTCGGCGTGGCGCTGCCCGAGGGAGCCGCGGACGCGGACGTCGGCGAGCTCGGGTCCACGAGCTGGGTCGGGCCCGGGGTGGGGCTGAGTGTCGAGGTCCCGGTGGCCGAGCTCGAGCAGGCAGCCAGCATGACCGCCGCCGCACAGGCGGAGAGCACACCGGGAAGACGACGCACGTGGTTCAGAGGCACCGGGCAAGGTTAGCGGAGGAGACACCTTGCCCGGCCGTCCCCCGGGCCGCGCCGCCGCGGCCCGCCCCGTCTCGGAGCGTCAGAGCCCGACCGCGTCGAGGAGTGCGCCCAGCTCTTCGCGGCTCAGCTCTCGGAGGTCGCCCTGCATCAGCTGACCGAGGCGGACGGGGCCGATCTGCGTCCGGGACAGCTGACGCACAGGGTGGCCGACGGAGTCGAACATGCGCCGCACGACCCGGTTGCGGCCCTCGTGCAGCACCACCTGCACCAGGGTCTTGTCGCGCCCGGCGCTGACCACCTTCACGGCGTCGGGCTTCACGGGCCCGTCGTCGAGGGTCACCCCCCTGGTCAGGCGCGCGATCGTCGATGCGTGCACGGCACCCTCGACCTCGGCGAGGTAGGTCTTGCGGATCTCGTACGACGGGTGCGCCAGGCGGTGCGCGAACTCACCGTGGTTGGTGAGGATGATCAGCCCCTCGGTCTCGGTGTCCAGGCGACCGACGTGGAACAGACGCTCCTTGCGGCGACCGAGATAGTCGGACAACGTGGGCCGCCCCTCGGGGTCGGACAGCGTGGAGACGACGCCCTTCGGCTTGTTGAGCACCAGGTAGATGTGGTGCCGAGGCGGCGGGATCCGGCGTCCGTCGACGCGGACGTGGTCTCGCTCGGGGTCGACACGCATCCCCTGCTCCACGACGATCTTGCCGTTGACCTCGACCCGGCCCTCGTCGATCAGGATCTCGGCGGCCCGCCGCGACGCGACACCCGCGGCGGCGAGCACCTTCTGGAGGCGTACGCCCTCGGCTGCTTCGCTCTCCCTGACCATGGTCAACTCCTCCGCTGGTGAACCTGCCCATCCTTGCGCGCCGGGATCCTCAGTGCGAGTCGGCATCTCCCAGGTCGTCCGCCACGCCGCCCCCCGGGGCGTCGGCACGGGAGCCGGCGACCCCTGCCTGAGTCCCCGGCGACACGCCCCCGTCCCGGTCCCTCCGCTCCTCGACACCCCCGTCTTGAGCACCCAGCGCGACCGGCACCGGCGGTTGAGCAGCAGCTGCCAGCTCTGCCTCCAGCTCGCTCGCGTCGGGCAGGTGGGGCGCCAGCGGCGGCAGGTCGTCGAGCGAGGCCAGCCCCATCCGCTCCAGGAACGTCGGCGTGGTCACGAACAGCGCCGCACCGGACTGCTCGTCGCGCCCCGACTCCACGACGAGCTCCCGCGCCAGCAGCGTACGCACCACCCCGTCGACGTTCACCCCACGCACGGCGGCGATCCGAGACCTGGTCGCCGGCTGCAGGTACGCGATCACGGCGAGGGTCTCCAGGGCCGCCTGCGACAGTCGCCCGTGCTGTCCCTCCAGCACGTACGCCGAGATCGCCCCCGCGTGCTCGGCACGGGTCGCGTACCGCCAGCCCCCGCCGGCGTGCCGCAGCTCGAAACCACGCCGGGTCTCCCGGTAGAAACGCGTCAGCTCGGCGACGGTCCGCTCGATGCGCACCACGGGCACGCGCAACGCCTGGGCCAGCTCGGTCGCGCTCATGGGCTCGGTCGCCATGATGAGCAGCGCCTCGACAGCGCCGGACAGCTCGTCGTCGTCGAGCTCAGCCGTGGGCTCCTCACCCCGTTCACCGGCCAGTGCCTCCGGCCCGGTGCGGTCCCGGTCGCGCTCGTCGCGCCCCTCCTGCTCGCGCACGGCGTCATCACTGCTCACGTGTCCTCCGGTTCCTCGACGGGCCGCCCGTCGAACTCGTCGACCACCTCGATGTCGCCCTCGGCATCGCCGGTCCACCGCACGATCAGCTCCCCGAGCGGCGTCACCTGATCGAAGGCCACCGCGCTGGAGCGGTACAGCTCCAGCAGGGCCAGGAACCGCACCACGGTGGTGAGCAGGTCGGGCGAGTCGGCGGTGAGGGCCCGGAACGACGCCGACCCCTGCCGCCGCAGGCGCTCCGCGACCAGCACGGCCTGCTCCGACACGCTCACCCGCGCCTGGTGGATGTGGCCGACGGCCACCTCGACCACAGCCTGGGGCTCCATGGCCCTGGCGGCGAGGGCCGCCAGCTCCTCGGGCGTGAGCGGGATCACCACCTCCGGCAGCAACGATGCGTACGCGGGTTCCAGCCCGCCGGGGCGTACGAACCGCTGCCCCTCGGTCGCCAGGGTCTGCTCGATCCACGCGGCGACCTGCTTGAAGGCCCGGTACTGCAGCAGCCGGGCGAACAGCAGGTCACGCGCCTCCAGCAGCGCCAGGTCCTCGACGTCGTCGACCTCGCCCTGGGGAAGGAGCCGGGCGGTCTTCAGGTCCAGCAGGGTGGCGGCGACCACGAGGAAGGAGCTCGTCTGCTCCAGGTCCCACTCAGGCCCCTGGGCCCGGATGTGCGCGATGAACTCGTCGGTCACCACCGACAGGGCGATCTCGGTGACGTCGAGCTTGTGCCGGCCGATCAGCTGCAGGAGCAGGTCGAACGGGCCCTCGAAGTTGTCCAGGTGCACGGAGAAGGCATCGGGGCGACCGGGCACGGGCGCGCCGTCGGCGGGCGGCACGGGCCCGTACGCGGTCGTGCCCGGCGCCGTCTTGGTCACCTCAGGCGCCGAGACGACCCAGCACGTCGGCGCGGTCGCCGTTCACGTCGAGATCGGCCAGCGCTGCCGCGATCGCCGCCCGTACCAGCCGCCCGCGGTCGACCGCGATCCCCTGGGCGCGCAGTCGGAGGCGGGCGTGCTCCAGTGCGAGCAGCTCGTCCGCCGAGACGTACACGGTGATCTTCTCGTCGTGCTTCACCCGCCCCGAGGCGTTGCCGGGCTGCTGCTGCTCGACCTGCTCCCCGGCCCCGGCCTGCTCCGTCGGCCGGAACAGCTCGTTGGCACCCGGGAGCGCTACGCGTCGGGGCATCGGGCCAGCACCTCCCGGGCCAGCGTGCGGTACTGCTCGGCGCCCGACGACGACGGCGCGTACGAGGTGATCGGCTCCCCTACCACCGTCGTCTCCGGGAACTTGATGGTGCGCCGGATCACCGTGTGGAACACGACGTCGCCGAACGCCTCCACCACTCGCTCCAGCACCTCGCGGCTGTGCAGCGTGCGGGCATCGAACATGGTGCCGAGGATGCCGAGCATCTCCAGGTCGGGGTTGAGCCGGTCAGTGACCTTGCCGATGGTGTCGGTCAGCAGGGCGATGCCGCGCAGGGCGAAGAACTCGCACTCCAGCGGCGTGATCACCTTGTCGGCCGCGGTGAGCGCGTTCACCGTCAGCAGGCCCAGCGACGGCGCGCAGTCGATGAGGATCACGTCGTACGAGCCGCGCAGCTTGTCCAGCACGCGCTTGAGGGTCTGCTCGCGGGCGACCTCGCTGACGAGCTGCACCTCAGCGGCCGACAGGTCGATGTTGGCGGGCAGGATGTCCAGGCCGGCGACCGTGGTGCCGAGGATCACGTCGTGCGGGTCGAGGGTGCGGCTCAGCAGCAGGTTGTACACACTGCGCTCCAGGGTGTGGGGGTTCACCCCGAGACCCACCGACGCCGAGCCCTGCGGGTCGAAGTCGACGAGCAGCACCTTGCGGCCGGTCTCTGCGAGCGCGGCCCCCAGGTTGATGGTGCTGGTGGTCTTGCCGACCCCGCCCTTCTGGTTGCAGAGGGCGATCACGAGCGCGTGCTTGGGCCCCTCGCGCGGCGGGCGCGGCGCAGGGAGGTCCGGCCAGGGGCGGCCGGTCGGCCCGATCTCCCCCGTCGGCGCCAGACCCTCGATGAGGGCCTCCTGCCCGGGCGTGGTGTCGCTCACTCGAACTCCTCTGCGCCTCGTGGCCGAGACGGTCTATATGTCGCCTTTACAGCCAACCTATCCCCGGACGGCGACGCCGCCGACCAGGCACGCCGCGTGTCGCTCAGTGGGCCCTGGGGTGGGCGGCGAGGTACACGTCGCGCAGGTGCTCCGCGGTGACCAGGGTGTAGATCTGCGTCGTCGTCACCGAGGCATGGCCCAGCAGCTCCTGGACCACCCGGATGTCTGCCCCGCCGTCGAGCAGGTGGGTCGCGTACGAGTGGCGCAGCGTGTGCGGCGACACCTCGGACGTGATCTCCGCCCGTTCGGCCGCTGCCTGGATGCGGTTGAACGCGCTCTGCCGGCTCAGCCGTCCGCCGCGCTCGTTCAGCAGCAGCGCGGGGGTGGGGGCACCTCGCGCCGCGAGGCCAGGTCTGCCCTGCACCAGCCAGGCGTCCAGGGCCGCGCGAGCGTACGACCCCAGGGGGACCTGACGCTCCTTGTCCCCCTTGCCCACCAGCCGGAGCCCCGTGGTGTCGTCGGCCATGGCCCTGGTGACGTCGTCGACGTCGAGGGCCACCACCTCGGACACCCGCGCGCCGGTCCCGTACAGGAGCTCGAGCAGGGCGGAGTCGCACAGCTGCGCCGGCGTCCGCGGCACCGTCGGGTCGTCACCACCGGCGGCGGCGATGAGAGCCGACACCTGCTCCACCGACAGGGCCTTCGGGAGCCGGCGGCCGGGGCGGGGCGCGGCCCTGCCGGTGGTGACGTCGGTGGCGACCACTCCCTCGGCGACCCAGAACCGGTGCAGCCCGCGCACGGCCGCCAGCATCCGCGCCACGCTGGCGTCGGCGAGCGGCGGCCGCTCGTCCGATCCCGTACGCAGCTGGGCGGCGAACGCGTCCACGTGGTCCCCCGTGATGTCTCCCGCCCGCTCGACGCCGGTGTCGGCCAGATGGACCGTCCAGCGCTCCAGGTCTCGCTGGTACGCGGCCAGCGTGTTCGCCGACAGCCCCCGCTCGACGCGCAGGTGGGCAAGGTACGCCGCCACCTCGGTACCCAGGGATGCCGACGCGTTCACCCAGACACTCTGTCAGGCCACCGCCGCACGAGCGAGCACCGGCGGTTGAGCGAGGACCGGCTGAGCTCGCGAAGCCGGCCAGAGTCGAAACCCCGGGTGGCAGAGCGCAGCGAAGCCACCCGGCAGACCACCACCAGTCACCGGCCACTCCCGCCGGCACCACCCACCGACCACCCCGTCCGAGTCCCACCCCGCGACCCCGCCCGTACACCCCGCCCACCGCACCTACGATGCGAACCGACCGTCATCGCCGACTCTAGGAGGGCCAGATGCGCATCGCCGAGGCCAAGGTCATCGTCACCTGCCCGCGTCGCAACTTCGTCACTCTCAAGATCACCTGCGAGGACGGCACGGTCGGCTGGGGCGACGGCACCCTCAACGGTCGGGAGCTGGCGGTCGCGTCCTACCTCGGCGACCACGTCTGCCCGCTGCTGATCGGCCGCGACGCGAGCCGCATCGAGGACACCTGGCAGTACCTCTACCGCGGGGCGTACTGGCGCCGCGGCCCGGTCACGATGAGCGCCATCGGCGCGGTCGACATGGCGTTGTGGGACATCCTCGGCAAGCGCGCCCAGATGCCGCTGCACGAGCTGCTGGGCGGCAGGTCCCGCGACCGGGTCCGGGTCTACCAGCACGCCACCGGGACCACCATCGAGGAGACGGTGGCCGACGCGAAGCGGCTGCTCGACCTCGGTTTCACGGCAGTGCGGTGCCAGACCAGCACGCCGGGCACCGTCGGGGCGTACGGCGTGTTCAGCCCCGGTGCTCTGTACGACCCCGCCGTCGGGGCAGCGCCCAACGAGACGGTCTGGCACACCCCGTCGTACCTCCGTCACACGCCGCTCCTGTTCGAGGCGCTGCGCGAGGAGCTCGGCTACGACTGGGACCTGCTGCACGACGTCCATCACCGCCTCTCACCCCTGGAGGCGGCGCAGCTCGGGAGGTCGGTCGAGCGGTTCGGCCTGTTCTGGCTGGAGGACCCGACCCCGGCCGAGGACCAGACGGCGTTCCGCACCATCCGCGCCCACACCACCGTGCCCATCGCGACGGGTGAGGTGCTGAACAGCATCCATGACGTCAGCACGCTGATCTCGGAGCGGCTGATCGACTACGTCCGCACCACCGTGGTCCACGCCGGCGGGATCACCCACCTGCGCCGGATCTTCGACCTCGCCCACCTGTACGGCGTTCGCTCTGGCTGTCACGGGCCGACCGACATCTCCCCCATCTCCATGGGGTGCGCGACCCACCTGGACGCAGCGATCCCGAGCTTCGGCATCCAGGAGTACATGGCGCAGGCTCCCGAGACCGACGCCGTGTTCCCCCACGACTACCGGGTCGAGGACGGGCACCTGATCCCGGGCGACTCGCCGGGGCACGGGGTCGGCTTCGACGAGGAGCTGGCCGCCACGTACCCGTACCAGCCCGCCTACCTGCCCGTCGCCCGGCTGCGCGACGGCACCATGCACGACTGGTGACGGCGCGTTCCGTGGCCTGGCGGGCGGCGTACCGGCCGGCGGGCTGGTGAGATGAGGCATGGCATTCTTCGACCTCTCTGGTGACCAGCTCCGCGACTACCGACCGCAGGTGCGGCGTGAGGACGACTTCGAGTCGTTCTGGCGCTCCACGCTCGAGACCGAGCTGGCCCGGCCCCTGGACGTCCAGATGGAGCGGCTAGAGACACCGCTGACGACCCTCGACGTGCGAGACGTATCGTTCGCCGGTTTCGGCGGCCAGCGCGTCCACGCGTGGCTGCTCGTGCCGGCAGGCGCGGTGGGCCCGCTGCGTACGGTGGTGCAGTACCGCGGCTACTCCGGCGGCCGCGGCTACCCGTGGCGGGAGTCCCTGTACGCGACTGCCGGCTACGCCCACCTCGTGCTGGACTCCCGCGGCCAGGGCTGGAAGCAGCCGGCGCTGCGACCGCTGACGCCCGACGAGCACCCCTCCGCCGGCGGGACCCGCTCGCCGGGGCTGATGACCGTCGGGATCGAGAGTCCCGAGACCTATTACTACCGGCGCCTGTACGTCGACGCGGTCCGCCTCCTCCAGCTGGCCGGCCAGAGCGAGCTCGTCGACCGTGACCGGATCGCCGTGGTGGGCACCAGCCAGGGCGGCGCCATGACCATCGCGGCCGCAGGGCTCGCGGCGATGGCAGGCCTCCCCCTGGCGGCGGCGGTCCCGAACGTCCCGTTCCTGTGCGACTTCGGGCGGGCCGTCGGGCTCACCGACGCCTACCCGTACCAGGAGATCGCCGACTGGCTCAACGGTCATCCCGCTGACGAGGACCAGGTGTTCCGCACCCTGTCGTACGTCGACGGCGTCAACCTGGCCCCGTACGCCCAGGTGCCCGCGTTGTTCTCCACCGCGCTCATGGACCAGGTCTGCCCGCCGTCGACCGTGTACGCCGCGTACAACGCCTGGGGCCATCAGCAGAAGGAGATCACCGTCTACCGGTGGAACGGACACGAGGGCGGTGGAGACCACCACTCCTGGCACGCCCTCCACTGGCTGCGCGAGACCCTGGCCTGACCGCGAGGAGCACACCGACTCGAGGCCGTCCGACGCAACCAGGCGGCCGACAGCGCTCACGACGCGACACGGGGTGCCATCCATGCGGATGGCACCCCGTGTCGTTCGTCGCGGTCGATCAGCCCTTGACGGACCTACGGCCCTTCGCCCGGTGCGAGCCCACGACCACGAGGGCCAGACCCGCGACCAGGGCACCGAGGCCGCCCAGCACGCCCGCCAGCGGGACCGAGGTCCCGGTGTTCGGCAGCGTCACCCGCGGCCCGGGGATGGGAGCACCCGGGGTGGGAGCGCCGGGCGTGGGGGTGCCGCTCGGGGGGACCACGATGTTCTCGCCGAGAACGATCTTGACCGTGAGCACGGCCTCGGCGTCGTTGTCGGTGGGCGACGCCTTGGTGTCCGTCGAGTTGTTCGGGACGACCAGCGGGTTCGTCTCGGGCGCCTCGTCAGCACTCGGGGCGACGAAGGCCACGTTGCGGAAGAGGCCGTCGACATCGTCGGGCAGCTTCACCGTGACCGTGATCGGCTTGCCGGCCGCCCCAGCGGGTAGGGCGTTGGCCGAGGTGCAGGTGAGACCGGTGCAGGTGTAGCCCTCGCCGGTCATCGACACGACGGTCATGCCCTGCTGCGGAACGTCCGTGACGGACCACCCCGACAGCGCGTCGACCGGGCCCTCGTTGCGAGGAACGAGGCTGTACGTCACCGTGGCGCCCGTGGTCGTCGGGACCGGGCTGGTGAGCGTCTTGGCGAGCACCAGGTTGATCTGCACCAGACCGGCGTCGATCGTGGGCAGGTCGGCCTGACCGGGCGCCGTCTTGTTGGAGCCCGACGGCGGAGCGGCGAAGGTCACGCGACCCGAGGCCGGAGCATCGGAGTCGACCGCGTCGTCACCGCCGGCGTTCTCCACGGTGAACGTGGTGTTGGCCGGCTTCTGGAAGACCACGGTGTAGGTCGCACCCGGGACCAGGTCCTTGAAGCTGTAGTAGCCGTTCTCGTCGGTGGTCGTGGTGCCGATGGTGGCGCCGCTCGTGTCCTGCAGCAGAACGGTCACGCCGGGGACCGGCCGCTCGTTCGAGTCCTGCACGCCGTTGCGGTTGGTGTCCCACCACACGTAGTCACCGACGGACACCAGCGGGACAGGGGTCACGCTCAGGTCGGCCTGGGCGTCGTTGTCCGTGGGGGTCTTCGAGGTGTCGGTGGTGGTCGTGGGGACGACCAGCGGGTTGGTCTCGGTGATCTCACCGGCCGCGGGCGACACGTACGCCACGTTGTGCAGCGGGCCTGTGACGTCGCCGCCGATGGTGGCGGTCACCGTGATCGGCGCACCGTCGGCACCGGCGGCGAGGCCGTCGGCAGCGGTGCAGGTGAGCTCGGCGCAGGTGTAGCCGTTGCCGGCCATCGACACCAGGGTCAGCCCGGCGGGCAGCACCTCGGTGACGCTCCACCCCGCCTGGGCGGCTCCCGGCCCGTCATTGTGCGGCCTCAGCGTGAAGGTGGCGGTGCCGCCCGGGTGGAACGGCCCGCCCGAGGTGAGCGACTTGGCCAGGCGCAGGTTGATCTGCCGTACGAAGCCGAAGTCGAGCGTCAGGTCCTTGGCGCCCCCCGAGGTGAGGTCGGTCGACTCCGCGGAACCGGTCGACGAGTCCAGCCCGCGGTCGGTGCCGACGCCCGGGGTGGTGGGGAGGTAGCCGGCCGGCGGGGTTACCGAGACGGTGTAGTGCTTCCCGGCATCAAGGACAGGCAGGTTCTCGAACAGGTACGTGCCCGTGGGCCCCGTGGTGATGGGCGCGACCGGCTTGCCGTTGACGTCGGTGACGGGCTTGCCGTCGGGGCCGGTCAGGGTGAGCACGGCGCCCGGGACGCCGGAGCCGGCGCCCTCGTTCTGCAGGCCGTCACGGTTCTCGTCGAACCACACGGTGTCGCCGACGGAGACCGACTTCATGAAGCCCGACCCGGTGCCACCGGCGGCGAAGTACGACTCCTCGTGGGAGGTCGTGACGGTCTCGGAGTTGTTCCACGACGCGTTCGCGGTGTTCACCAGCGTGCCCTGGTAGCCGGCGGGGACGGTGACCTTGTAGGTCAGGCGCCACCAGCCTCCCTTGGCCAGGAGCGGGGCCTTGAACTGGAAACCGTGGCCATTCGGGTCGACGGCCACCGTGAACAGGGAGGACGACGCGTCCTGGAAGTTCGGCCAGTGGCCGCCCGCGCCCAGCTCGGTCGCGTGCTGCAGCACGAAGCTGCCCGGCACGACGGTCTGGCCGTTGCCCAGGGTGTCGTCGACCACCACATCGGTCAGGTCGACGGTCTGACCGTTCGGGCCGCCCGGGAAGTACACGAACCAGGTGGCGCCGCCCTCGCGGACCTCGCCGTCCTTGTCGAACCCGATGCTGCCGAAGGGGCCGGAGCCGCTGGTGGTGTAGGTGGCTGCCTGGGTGGTGGAACCGGTGAACGGCACCGTGATGGTGGTGTTCTCCTCGGCGTTCACCTGCGTGAGCTGGAACCAGACCTTGCCCCCGATGTCGTACGGGTGCGCGGTGACGTACTCGGTCAGGGTGCAGGCCACCCCGCTCTTGGCCATCGTGCAGTTGGCGACCGTCGCGCCGTCGGGAGCCTTGAGTGCGAGCTTGCCCGAGGCGCCGCTGAGCTTGTCGGTCGGCCACGACATGGTGAAGGTGTCACCAGCCGGGGTCTGGTCCGGCACGCTCCAGTCGGCGGTGACCCTGACCTGCTCCCACGGGTTGATCGGGCCGCTGCCGGAAGCAGCGGTGATGGTGATGTTCTTGAACGCGTTCTGCACCTCGGCAGCATGCGCGTCCCACGGCGTCATGGTGGCGACGGCGCCGACCATGAGCGCGACGAGAAGGCTTCCAGCGCGCGCGGCACGGCGCGGCATCCAACGACGAGACAATCTTCCCCCAAGTGGTCGATCGGATTGTGAGCGCCCCCCAAGGCACTGCGCGGTCAACCTAGCGGCGCGGCCCCTACCATGACAACCTGAGAGAACCCAGCCTCGTAAGAAAATTGTCATCTTTCTCTCACCGGTTGGCGTGGAAGGCGCTCCCGCTAGGGAATACGCCGCCATCCCCGATATCTGGCCCGTCACGTCTCCGACAGCTGGCGACGACCTCCGGCTCGCGGGCCTCCTCCCTGGGGCTGGTCAGGCCTTCTCGGTCAGTGCGTCCCGGGCCGGCCAGGGCGCGTCTGCAGGCCGCAGCTCGTCGAGCCGCCCCGCCTGGATGGCCCCGTGCAGCGCCAGGGCGCCGAGCACCATGGTCGGGCTCTGGATCCGACCGGCGTACACCCCGTCGACGAGCTCGTCGAGCGCCGCCCAGTGCAGGCCCATGTCGGCCTCCTCGCCGTGGAGCACGAAGCCGTCGGGACGGCTCACCTCCCGCAGGCTGCGGGCAAGGTAGACGCGGATGGACTCCGTGTTGCAGCCGGGCGAGGTGAAGACGTCGACCAGCACCCGCCAGTCGTCGGCAGCGAGACCGGCCTCCTCCGCCAGCTCCCGCTCGGCGGCGGCGCGGAAGTCCTCGCCCTCCAGGTCGAGCAGCCCGGCCGGCGGCTCCACGAGCCGGAAGCCCGCGGGATGGCGGTACTGGGTGACGACGGCCACCCGCCCCTCCTCGTCCAACGCCATCACGGCCACCGCTCCGGGATGGACGAGGAACTCGCGGACCAGGGTGTCGCCGTCAGGCGTACGCACCTCGTCGGTGACGAAGTCGCTCACGTGACCCTCGGTCACCGAGACCCGCTCCGCCGGCCACGCCGTCCGTACGTCTCGGAGGTCGTCCCCGGAGACGGGGGTCCCCGGCAGCGTCACTTCTCCTCCACCGGGAGCATGTCGGCGTTGCGACGCCGCAGAGCCGCCTCGATGAGGCCCGAGAACAACGGGTGAGGCCGGGTGGGTCGCGACTTCAGCTCGGGGTGCGCCTGCGTGGCGACGAAGAACGGGTGCACGTCGGTGGGCAGCTCGATGAACTCCACCAGCGTCGAGTCCGGGGAGGTGCCGGAGATGACCAGGCCCGCCTTCTCGAGGTCTGCCCGGTAGGCGTTGTTGACCTCGTAGCGGTGCCGGTGCCGCTCGGTGACGTGGCGGGTCCCGTACAGGCGGCTCACGAGCGAGCCCCGGGCGAGCTCCGCCGGGTAGGAGCCGAGCCGCATGGTGCCCCCGAGGTCACCCTCGCCGGACACGATGGCCTTCTGCTCCTCCATGGTCGCGATCACCGGGTGGGTGGTGGTCGGGTCGAACTCCGTGGACGCCGCGTCGGCATGGCCGGCGAGCGTGCGCGCCACCTCCATCACCATCACCTGCAGACCCAGGCAGAGACCGAGGATCGGCACCTGGTTCTCGCGGGCGTACGTGATCGCACCGATCTTTCCCTCCACGCCGCGGATGCCGAACCCGCCCGGGATCACGATGCCGTCGACGTCGCCGAGCGCCTGGTGCGCGGCCTCAGGGGTGGCGCAGTCGTCGGAGGCCACCCACCGGATCTCGACCTTGGCCCGGTTCGCGAAGGCGCCGGCGCGCAGGGCCTCGCTGACCGAGAGGTACGCGTCGGGCAGGTCGATGTACTTGCCGACGAGCGCGATCGTGACGTCGTGCTCGGGGTGGTGGACGCGGTCGGTGAGGTCGTCCCACGCCTTCCAATCCACGTCGCGGAACGCCACGCCGAGCTTGCGCACCACGTAGGCGTCGAGGCCCTCGGAGAACAGCACCCGCGGGATGTCGTAGATCGAGGGCGCGTCGGGGCAGGAGATCACCGCCTCCTCGTCGACGTCGCACATGTTGGCGATCTTGCGCTTCACGCCGTCGGGGATGGCGCGGTCGGCGCGGCAGACCACCGCGTCGGGCTGGATGCCGACCTGCCGCAGGGCCGCTACCGAGTGCTGCGTGGGCTTGGTCTTCAGCTCCCCGGAGGGCCCGATGTAGGGCACCAGCGAGACGTGCAGGAAGAACACGTTCTCGCGGCCCACGTCGCGCCGCACCTGCCGGGCTGCCTCGAGGAACGGCAGCGACTCGATGTCGCCCACGGTGCCACCGATCTCGTGGATCACGACGTCCACGCCGGGCTTCGCCATGGCGAGCATCTCGTCCTTGATCTCGTTCGTGATGTGCGGGATCACCTGGACGGTGTCGCCCAGGTAGTCACCGCGACGCTCCTTGGCGATCACGGCCGAGTAGACCTTGCCGGTGGTCACGTTGGCCTCGCCGGAGAGGTTGACGTCGAGGAACCGCTCGTAGTGCCCGATGTCCAGGTCGGTCTCCGCCCCGTCCTCGGTCACGAACACCTCCCCGTGCTGGAAAGGGTTCATCGTGCCGGGGTCCACGTTCAGGTACGGGTCCAGCTTCTGCATGGTGACCCGCAGCCCGCGGGCCACCAGGAGCGACCCCAGGCTGGACGCCGTCAGCCCCTTGCCGAGCGAGGACACCACCCCTCCGGTCACGAAGATGTGCCGCGTCGACTCGTCTCTCTTAGCCACGGGCTGCCAGCCTAATCGACGCGGGCGCTGCTGGAGACCACCGGCCACTCCTCGTCACTGGGTGCCCGTGCGGTCAGCAGCACCAAGGGGTACGCCCGCGTGCCGCCCTGGTCGGTGGGGCGGTGGATCTGGCCGATCGTCTCCAGCGCCACCTGCTCGAACCCGGCCTCGACCGTGGCATCGATCAGGTCGGCGTCGGCGAAGCCGTGATGGACGACGTCGGTGCGCCCCTCGTCGTGGAACGAGCCGTCCTCGGCGGCCAGGTCGCACACGGCCAGCCACCCACCTGGGCGCAGCAACGACTGCACGGTCTTCAGCAGCCGGGGCACGTCGGCCACGTGGTGGAACGCGAGCATGCTGTAGGCGATGTCGAACTGCCCGGCGTCGAGAGCGTCCGTCGTGAGGTCGGCCCGGACCGCGCGCTGCTGGGTGCTCCCCTCCCTCTCCAGCCGGGCCCGCGCCACCTCGACCATCCCGGCCGAGGGGTCGGTGAGCAGGATCGGACCGAGCTGCGGTGCCAGCTCACGGCTCAGCAGACCGGTGCCACTGCCGATCTCCAGGGCAGACCAGCCGGCGTCGAGCGGGATCCGCGCCCCGATCGCCTCAGCCACCCTCGCTGCCTGCTCTCGTGCACCGGGCCGCTCGTCCCAGGTGGGCGCGGCCGTGTCGAAGTACGAGGCCGTACCAGGCCCGTGCCGGTGCTCGTGCCCCCGGCGCTGCTCGTTGTGCTCGTGACCTGGGCCGTGCTCGTGCCCTGGGCCGTGCTCGTGCCCTGGGCCGCGCTCGTGCCCCCCGCCGTGCTCATGACCTGGTACGGGCTCCTGCGCCGTCCCGAGCTGCTGAGGGCCTCCGACGTTCCCCACCTCAGGCTGCCGGACTGGCTCGCGACCGCCCTCGTGCGGCGGCACGTCGCCGGGGCGTTGCTCGTGCTCCTCGGGGCCGGCCGTCTCCTCATCAGGCATGCCGCGACCCTACTCGCCGGCCGCGGCCGAGGACGCCTGCGCGAGCAGCTCGTCGGCGTGCTCGAGGGCCGCCGCCGTGGACGCCATCCCGCTCATCATCCGGGCCAGCTCGGCGCGACGCTGCTCGTCGGTGAGCGCCGTGAGGTTGCTCGCCGTGACCGCGCCGTCGTCCGCCTTGTGCACCACCACATGGCGGTCGGCGAACGCGGCGACCTGCGCGAGGTGGGTGACGACGATCACCTGAGAGGTGGCGGCCAGACGGGCGAGGCGGCGACCCACCTCGAGCGCCACGGTGCCACCCACGCCGGCGTCGACCTCGTCGAACACGAACGTCTGCCCGGCGTCGGTCTCCGCCAGCACCACCTCCAGCGCCAGCCGGACGCGGGACAGCTCGCCACCCGAGGCCACCGCCCCCAGCGGCCCGGGTGCCGAGCCGGGGTTGGAGCTGAGCTGCAGCACCACCGCGTCGGCTCCGAAGGGCCCCGGCTCCGGCAGGGGGCGGATGTCGAAGAAGAGGCGGGCGTTGGGCATGGCGAGCGCCGCGAGCTCGGTCTGGACCGCGGTGGCCAACCGGTCCGCAGCCTCCGTACGCAGCTGCGTCAGCCGCTCCGCGTCGGCGTGCACCGCCGCCGTGGCCTCAGCGACCTGGGCCTCCAGTGCCGCGATCCGGTCGTCGCTGCCCTGCAGCTGCGAAAGGCGCCCGGCGGCCTCGCGGCTCCAGGCGATCACCTCGTCGACCGTCTCGCCGTACTTGCGGGTCAGCTGCTGCAGCGCCGCCCGGCGGGAGGCCACCCACTCCAGACGGGCCGGGTCGGCGTCGAGGTCGGCGAGGTAGGAGGAGGTGGAGGCGGCCAGGTCGCCGAGCAAGGCGGACACCTCGCGGGCCTGATCAGCCAGCGGCCGGGCGGCGGGGTCGTCGGCAGCAGCGCGTTCCAGCGCCTTGCGTGCCCCCGTGACCAACGACAGCGCGGAGGCGACGTCCTCCACTGCCTCGTCGTCACCGGCCAGCGCCACCACGGCCTCGCGGGAGGCCAGCCGCAGGTCGTCGACCGCCTGCAGCCGGCTCGCCTCGGCGGCGAGCGCCTGGTCCTCCCCCGGCTGCGGGTCGGCCGCCGCGACCTCGTCGAGACCGAAGGTCAGCAGGTCCTGCTCGCGCGCCCGTTCCCGGGCGGCCGCACGCAGCTCAGCCAGCTCCGCGGTGGCCTGACGACGGCGGGCGTACGTCTGCCGGTAGCGCGTCAGCACCTCGGCCAGGGCCGGCCCGGCCGCCCGGTCGAGCACCTCGCGCTGCCGCTCGGGGGTGGCGAGGCGCTGCTGCTCGGCCTGGCCGTGGATCGTGACCAGCGCCGACCCGACCTCGGTCGCCACCGCCATGGGGACCTGCGCGCCGCCGACCGTCGCCCGGGAGCGCCCGTTCGCGGCCACCTGCCGCGACACCAGCAGCTCATCGTCATCGACCTCTCCCCCGGCCTCGTCGACCGTGGCCAGCACGGCTGCGGGGGCGTCGGCGAACCGAGCCTCCACCAGCGCGCGGCTGGCGCCGGTCCGTACGGCTCGGGACTCGCTCCGCCCCCCGGCCACCAGCCCCAGACCCGTGACGACCATGGTCTTGCCGGCGCCCGTCTCACCCGTCACCACGGTGAAACCGGGGCAGGGCTCAAGGACCGCGTCGGCGATGACGCCGAGGCCGGTGATGCGCAGCTCGGTGAGCATCAGTCGGCGGTGTGGTCGGGGCCGCCGCGGAACCCGGCGACGCTGAGGCCGAACTTCTGGACCAGGCGGCTGGTGAACGGCTGCTCCGAGAGCCTGGCCAGCTGCAGCCGCTTGGGGGACCTGGCCACGCGCACCCGTGAGCCCAGCGGAGCGTCGACGGTCCTTCTGCCGTCGCACCACAGCACGGCGTCGCCACCGCCGACGATGTCGACCTCGACGACGCTGGAGGGCGCCAGCACCAGAGGCCGGGCGAACAGGGCGTGCGCGCTCAGCGGGACCATCAGGAACGCCTCCAGCTCGGGCCACATGACGGGGCCGCCCGCCGAGAAGGCGTACGCCGTGCTGCCCGTCGGTGTCGCCACCAGCAGCCCGTCGCAGCCCCAGCGGGACACCGGCAGGCCGTCCACGTGGGCCAGCACCTCGATCATCTTCTGCCGGGACAGCTTCTCCATGGAGACCTCGTTGACCGCGACCGACGACCAGACCACCGGGCCGCCCGGCTCGTGCCGGAGCTCGACCTCCACCGTCACCCGGCTCTCGATCACGTAGTCGCGGTCCGCGACGCGCGTCGGCAGCCGGGGCAGGTCACTGACCTCCAGCTCGGCCAAGAAGCCCACGTGGCCGAGATTCACCCCGAGCACCGGGACCTCGCGCTCCACGGCCCACTCGGCGGCGCGCAGGATGGAGCCGTCTCCCCCGAACACGACGGCCAGCTCCGCGCTCGCCTGGTCGTCCCACTCCACCAGGGAGGCGTCGGGGACCACCGCGGAGATCGCGCCCAGCACCTCGGGCGGGATCATCGTGGCGATCCCCCGCGCCGTCATCTCGCGGACGAAGTTGCACGCGGCGTCGACGGCGTCAGGGCGGCGCGGGTGGGTCAGCACCGCCACCACCCGGCTCCCCTGCTGGGCCTGCCTCGTCGTCACGGGGGCCACCCTATGCGAGGCGTCCGACAGTTTTCGTGGGCACCAACCTCACGAAGATCTCCACGTTGCCGGCCGGTCCCGGCAGCGGCGACTCCCCCCGCCAGTCCTCCACCCATCCGTGCCTTGCGGCCTCCGCCACCACGCCCGCGACAGCCTCGTCGCGGTCAGCGGCGGAGCGCACCACGCCACCGGCACCCAACCGGGTGCGGCCCACCTCGAACTGCGGCTTCACCATCAGCAGGGCGGTGCCTGCGGGGTCGAGCACTCCCAGGAGGGGGTCGAGAAGCATCCGCAGGGAGATGAACGAGACGTCTGCCACCACCAGGGGGACGCGTTCGCCGTCGAGGTGCG
This sequence comes from uncultured Propionibacteriaceae bacterium, assembly GCA_936924635.1. GTDB lineage: Bacteria > Actinomycetota > Actinomycetes > Propionibacteriales > Propionibacteriaceae > Fen-668. Next base: position 6,590 of record CAKZHP010000002.1, on the reverse strand, counting down.
CCAGCTCCAGCCCCCGCAGGTTCACGCCCTCGTGGACGACCACCCGTGGGTCGTCACGCACCACGGGCGCGAGCTGGTCGTGGCCCACGTCGACGGCGTAGACCCGCTCTGCCCCTCGCTCCAGCAGCACCTGGGTGAACCCTCCCGTGGAGGCCCCGGCGTCGAGCACCCGGTCAGGCACGGGGGTCGCTGAGGCGTCGAGCGCGCCGATCAGCTTGTACGCGGCGCGAGACACGTACGGGTCGCGCGCGGCCTGCAGCCGCACGCCAGCCGCGATCGCGTACGACGGCTTGTCGACCACCGTGCCGTCGACGGTGACCTGCCCGCTCCGGATGAGCTGGTGCGCGTGGCTGCGTGACCGGGCCAGCCCCTGGGCGACCAGCGCCTGGTCGAGCCTCACCGAGCGGGGCGCGGGTCCGGCAGCGGCACCAGCGGCACGTTCTGGAGGGCCGCGCTCACCTGCTCGTGCGCGCGGGTCAGCCGGTCGGTGTGCTCGGACAGCGGTACGCCGGACAGGTCCGCCACCTGGCGGCACGCCTCGTCGATCGACGGGTGGCCGGTCTGGGGCGCCTGCTCGGTCATGGCGTCATCCTAGGCCGGGTCGTCCCCGAGCCCGCGGGCGGTGAGCGCGTCACCGGTCGCCTGGGCATGGCCCACGGCGCGTACGACCACCGGGGTGACCCACGCCCGGGCCCGACGCTGCAGCCCCCGGGCCCGCGCCGCGTCGCCGACCTCGACGAACGCGGCCGAGAGGTACGGGATGCTGCTCAGCATCACCGTCACCGCGAGAGCCACCCGCTCCGGTGACACGCCCAGCAGCCGCAACGGCCGTGCGGCCACGGCCACGGCGTCCATGAGCACCGGCACCGGGGTGGTCATGGTCAGCAGCCGGCTCGCCCAGACGGCGAGCATGACGTTGCCCGCCAGCACCAGGCCCGCCACCGCGTCCCCGGTCGCCGCCTGGTAGCCCCCCATCACGACCAGCAGCAGGAGCAGCGGCCACGGCACGCGTACGCCCCGCAGGCCGAGGCGAGCCGACAGCAGGAGGGCGGCCGTCACCGCCAGCGACGCCGCGGTCAGCTCCCAGCGCCGCACCAGCAGCGCCGGGACGGTCAGGGCGAGCACAAGCGCGTACGTCCACCCGACCGGCAGCCGCTCCAGCCAGCTCCCCGTGGGCCGGAAGAGCCCCAGCAGTGACCCGCGACGTCTCATCCCAGCACCAGCCGCCGGTAGTGGGCCAGGGCCGCCGTCGGCTCGCCGTCGGCGACGACGCGGCCCTGGTCGACGACGAGCACCCGGTCAGCGTCGTGGGCCAGGTCGAGGTCGTGGGTGGCGAGCACCAGCTGCTGGGTGAGACCCGCCAGCAGGACGCGGACGCGCTCGCGGTGCCGCAGGTCGAGCAGGGTGGTGGGTTCGTCGGCGACCAGCACGGCGGGCTGGACCGCAAGGACCGAGGTCAGTGCCACCAGCTGGCGCTCGCCGCCGGAGATGTCGTACACGGAGGTGTGGGCCACGTGACCGAGGCCGTGCGCCTCCAGGAGCGCCATCGCCCGCCTTGCGCGGTCCGCACGGTCGCGCACGGTGCGCCGCAGGCTGAGCTCGACGTCCTCGAACGGGGTCGGCATGACGAGCTGGGCCAAGGGGTCGGTGAAGACGAACCCGACACGTCGACGGACCTCAGCGCCACGACGGGCGGTGTCGAAGCCATCGACGGAGACGACCCCCCGGGTCGGCACCACGAGGCCGTTGACGAGCCTCAGCAGCGTCGACTTGCCGGAGCCGTTGGCGCCCACCACGGCGACCCTGCGCTCGCCGAGCTCAAGGTCGATGCCCGCGAGCACCGGCCGGGTGCCGGCGTCGGTCGGCGCGACGACCTCGACCCCGTCGAACCGGATCACCGCAGCGGCTGAGGCCCGACGGGTGCTGCGGCTGGGCGGGGAGCGACGAGGGCTGGGAAGGCGCGGCGTACGGCGGCCGCAACCAGCCCCGCGAGCACGGCCTTGGCGATGTCTCCCGGGACGAACGCGAGGTCGACGGCGAGAGCCTTGGAGAAGCTCAGACGCGCGTTCACCATCAGGCCGACGATGCCCGCCGGGTGGATGACCAGGAGGCTGGCGATGATCCCCGCCAGGCTGAGCCGGGCTGGCAACCACCGGCGGTCACCGCGCGCGAGGAGGATGGCCAGACCGCCTGCAGCGGCGGCCGCCGGGGCGAATGCGAGGAGGTAGCCGGCCGACGGCTTCACGAGGATGCCCAGGCCACCGGCTCCGCCGCTGAAGACCGGCAGGCCGGCCAGTCCGACGACCACGTAGAGGAGCACCGCCAGAAAGCCACGGAGCGGGCCCAGCACGAGGCCGGTCAGCACGACCATGAGCGTCTGCAACGTGATCGGCACCGGGCCGATCGGGATGCCAGGAGCGATCGACGCCGCCGCGACCAGCGCGGCGAAGACGGCGACCAGGGCGAGGTCGCGGGCGGGGCTGGCGGGTCTCATCGTTGGCTCCAGTCGGTCACGGACCGTGACCCTACCGTGTGGCCCTCCCGCTGGACTGGCGACAGGCCTGCTGCGGCAATGCTCGACAGGGTCGAGCATTGCCGCAGGCCCAGGCGGACGACCCGGTCAGCGGCGCTCGATGACGGCCAGCACCTCGGACACGTCCAGGGCCACCCCGCGGTCGGCCGCCTCCCACACCAGCTGCGCCGCCGACCACATGAGGTGGAGGCGGTCAGTGCCGGGGTCGGTCACCGTCAGCCGGTCCTCGGCCAGGGTCACCACCGGCACGGCCACCACGGGCGGCTGCAGGAGGCCGGCGACGTCGTCTGCCACGTACGTGGGACGGTGCTGCGGAGCCGCAGCCAGCAGGTCCGCGGCCTGGTGCGTCCCGCTGAGCACGAGCAGGGAGTCCATGCCCGCGGCCCGGGCTCCCTCGATGTCGGTGTCCAGCCGGTCACCCACGAAGATCGGGCGGCGGGCGCCGAGCCTGCGCACGGTCTCGTCGAGCAGCGGGCGCTGCGGCTTGCCGGCCACGATGGGCGTACGACCCGGCAGCGCCACGCTCATCGCCGCCAGCATGCCGCCCATCCCGATGGCGACGCCCTCGACGGTGGGGCGGGTGAGATCCGGGTTGCAGGCGTACCAGGCGGCCCCGCGCTGCACGGCGAAGCAGGCCTCGTTGAGCTCGTCCCAGGTCAGCCGCGGGGCGAATCCGCACAGGACGGCCGCAGGCTGGTCCGCCGCAGCGGCCACCGGCACCAGCCCGGAAGCCTCCACCTCGGCGACCAGGTCCTGGGTGCCCGTGACCAGCACCCGTGCTCCCTCCCCCAGGTCGGCCACCAGCAGACGGCACGCCGCCTGGGCACTGGTGACCACATCGGGCTCGTCAGCCTCGATGCCCAGCTCACGAAGGTGCGTGGCAACCGAGCCTGCCGACCTCGCCGCGTTGTTCGTGACGAAGCCCACCGTGACCCCGGACCGTCGCAGCTCCGCGAAGGTCGGCGGAGCCGCGGGCACGGCCTCCAGGCCGCGATACACGACACCGTCGAGGTCGAACAGCGCGGCGTCGTACGCGTCGACGAGCCGGCTCATCGCCCGGACGCCTCCCCGGCGGCAGGCTCACCCTCCGCTCCGGTCGACTTCTTCTTCGTGGCCCTCCTCTTCGGCTGCACCGTGCCCGCCTCGGACTCGCTCCCAACCTCCGCAGCTTCGGACTGGTCCGGCTCGGCCGCGGCCGTGGACTGCGCCTTCGGCGTCCGCTTGGTTGGCGGCTTCTCGGTCGCCGCGGCTGTTGCCGGGTCGGCCCCCGCCGCCTCGTCCGCGACCTTCGCCTTCGTGGTCCGTTTCGACGTCCGGGCGGGCTTGTCCTCAGGAGCAGTCGCCGGATCGGTGTCTGCCGCCTGGTCGGCGACCTTCGTCTTCGTCGCGCGCTTGGCGGCCGGATTCTCGGCGCCGGTGTCTGCCGCCGAGGCCGACGCCGGATCGGCGTCGACCCCTTCCTCGGTGACCTTGGCTCGCGTCTTCCGCCTCGGGGCCGGCTTCTCGCCGGTGGGCTCCACCGCGGCTCCGGCGTCGGGCGCACCGGCGTCGACCGTGTCCGCGTCCTCAGCGAGCAGCTCGTCCAGTTCGGCCTCGATCTCCTGTGGCGTCGGATCCCCGAAGGAGTCGGTCGTCGGCGCCGGGGCGGACTTCACGCCCGGCTCCGTGAGGCTCTCCTCCTTGGACGTGGACCTCCGCTTCGACCCGCTAGCGGGCTTCTCCTCGGTCTCCGACACGGGGGGTGCGCTGACGTCCGCCTTGTCGGAGTCGATGGTCATCGACTCGCGGTCGGCCTCGTCCCGATTCTCGGCGTCATCTGGATCGGCGAGGGCAGCAGTCGCAGGGTCAGCGGCGCCCCCCGACTCGTCCCGGGCACCACCGTGGCCCTCGTCACCACCCGCGGGAGCGTCGGACTCGGCGGACAGATCGTCGCCCTCGGACTCAACCTCGTCGACCTCGTCCTCGTCCTCGACCGCCACGGCACCGTCCTCGTCGGTGAGGTCGTCGTACGACGGGGTGAGGACGACGCCGTCGAGCTCGTCCAGCCGGTCCAGCGCATCGGTCCCCTCCGGGTCGATCCGTACGGCGGCGACGAACCACTCGCGGGCCGCGTCCTCCTGCCCGGCTGCGAGCAGCAGGGTTCCGTACGCGTAGCGCAGCCGTGCCTGCGACGGCTTCGGCACCTGCCCCCGGGGGCGCTCGATCTCGGCCGCGAGCAGCCGCAGAGCCTCAGCGTGCTGCCCCATGTCGTCACGGGCACCGGCCTGCACGATCGTCAGCTCCACCAGCATGGCCGGGTCGGTGATGGACTGCTCCCCCTCGGCCACGAGCTCCAGCGCCTTCTGGGGCGAGCCGAGAGCGCGCTCGCAGTCCGCCAGCACGGGGATGAAGTCCGACGATCCCGTCATACGACGCAGGGCGCGGAACTCGTTGCGGGCCACGTCGTACAGACCCGCCGCGTACGCGGTCTCGGCCGCCGCCTCTCGCGCCACAGACAGACGGGAGGCCCGCCGGCGGGCCGCCTCCGCGTGCTGGTAGGCCAGCATCGGGTCCTCGTCCAGCAGGTTGCCGGCGGCCACGAGGTAGGCACCGACCACGTCGGCCAGCTCCTTGGGCAGCCCCTTCAGCTCAGCCTTCACCGGACGCGGCAGGTCCCGCGGGTCGATCTCGGGGACCGGGGGCTCGTTGGGGTCGGCCTCCAGGCCCGGCGGGACGTACCTCTCCTCCCGGTCCTGCCGCGGCATGGGCGGGCCGGACCGCTCGCTGGTCCGGACGAACTGCTGAGCCCGAGGGCCGCTGCTACGGCGGTCTCCCCCGCCGTCGCGTCGAGGCGGGCGGCCACCAGAACCACCGCGCTCTGACCGGTCCTCCCGGCTCCACGACGACCGGGCACGCTCACCGCCGCGGCCTCCGGCCTGATCCCGACGGGCGTAGCCTCCCGAGCCACCACGGTCGTCCCGGCTCCATGTCGATCGTCCGCCTTCACCCTGGCCCCGACCGTCGCCGCCGCGCCCACCGGCCTCGTCCCGACGGGAGTAGCTCGAGCCGCCCCGGTCCTCGCCACTCCACGAACGCCCCCGGTCACCCTGACCACGCCCGCCGACCTCGTCCCGACGGCCGTAAGCGCCCGCCCCACGACGGTCGTCGCGTCCCCGGGTCTCCGAACGGCGCGGATCACCATCGCCGGCTCTCGGTGAAAATCCCTGCCCCCTGCCGAAGGAGCGGCGGTCATCCCCGCTCTCTCCCCTTCCCGCGTACGGGGCTCGCGGGGTACCCCCGCCCTCGGAATCACCTCGGGACGAACGCCCGCCGCGCTCGTCAGAGCCACCTCGGGCTGGACCACGCCTGGTGTCGTCCCAGTCCCGTCGGGGCGGTCGCCCGGACCCCGTTCCGCCTCCGAATGAAGAACGTCCCTGCGAGCGAGGCCCCTCGCCACGCCCGCCCCGATCACCGAATGCGGGGCGTCCCTCGTCGCCACGCCGCTCAGATCCTTCAGCCCGCGCAGCTGGGCCCCTGTCGCGGGATCCCCAGCCACCGCGATCGCCGCCCCTCTCGGACGAGCCACGCCCACCACGGGTACCGCCGGGGGCGCCACCACGATCCTCGCGGGCACCCGCACGGTCGTCCCGCGACCCGCGCGGCGCGCCACCCCGGTCGTCGCGGAAACCTCGCGCACCCCCACGATCGCCCCGTGGACCACGCGAAGCGCCGCCGCGATCATCACGGGAACCCGCTGCGAAGCCGTAGCGAGGAGCACCCCCACGACGATCATCCCCGCGGCCGCCATCACGCCGTGACCCGCCGGCGCCGGCGCTGCCACGAGCGCCACCAGACTCGTCGGTACGCCGGGGGGGCCGCTGCTCTCCCCTCGATCCGTCACGACGGGGCAGGTCACGCTCGTTCTCAGTCACGGGGTCATCCTGCCGCACAATGCCCCGCACGCCCAGCGAGCAAACGGTTCTTGGGAACATGAAACACCCCCCGGGTTGTGCATTGCTGCACACCCGGGGGGTGTTGAATGTCCGGCGACGACCTACTCTCCCACAGGGTCCCCCCT
>CAKZHP010000001.1 GCA_936924635.1 uncultured Propionibacteriaceae bacterium | reverse complement strand
GGCGCCCTCACCGCCGGCGCCGGGCTGGTCGCGGTCGGCGCCCTGGGCAGGGCTCTGGTGGGTGGCTCCTGGGCGTTCCTGCTGCTGTCGGCGGTGACGCTGCTGGGCGCCGCGCTCGGCAACATCTTGCTGCCGGCCTTCGTGAAGCGGTTCTTCCCGTCGCGACAAGCGCTGATGATGACCGTCTACACCGGGATGCTCTCCCTCGGCGCCACCGTGCCCGGGCTGATCACGCCCGTGCTGCTGGCCCGCTCCCCCCACGGCTGGCGCGACGCGCTCGGCCTGTGGGGCGTGGTGGCGGCCCTCGCCATGGTGCCGTGGGCGTTGCTCGGGCGGCGGGAGCGCGCCGCCCGCGGTGACGCCCCGCGGCAGGCTGGCGGCAGCGTGTTCGGCATGGTGCGCTCCCGCCGGGCCGTTGCGCTGGCGGTCTTCTTCGGGGTGCAGTCGATGCAGGCGTACGTCTCGTTCGGCTGGCTCGCCGAGATCCTGCGTGACGCGGGGGCGTCGCAGACGTACGCCAGCCTGATGACCTCCCTGTACGCCGGGCTGGGCCTGCCCGCCTCGCTGGTGATCCCCGGCCTGGTGCACCGGAGCCGGCGCCTGGGCGCCTGGGTGACGGCGTTCGTCGCGATGTTCCTGGCCGGGTTCCTGGGCCTGCTGCTGGCGCCGATGGCGGCCCCCTGGCTGTGGGTCACGCTCACCGGCACCGCGGGCTGCATGTTCCCCATGGCGCTGACGCTGATCCCGATGCGGACGCGCGAGCCCGCCGTCACCGCCCGGCTGTCGGCGTTCAGCCAGTCGACCGGCTACCTGCTGTCAGGGCTGGGACCGCTGCTGATGGGCGTCCTCCACGACGCCACCGGAGGCTGGACGGTGCCGCTCGCCGTGATGTGCGCCTCCGCGCTGCCGCTGCTCGCCGGTGGTCTGGTGATCGCCCGGCCGGGGTACGTGGACGACGATCTCGTCGCCTGACCCGAGCCTGCATGCGCGGTGCGCATACGTGCCGAGGTCGCCCACAGGGGGACCTGCGCACGTATGCGCACCGGTTGTGCAGGCGACCCCGCCAGGGACGTGCGGTCGATGTGCGTGCGGCGGCCGGGATTCCTCAAGGCCGTACCGGCCCTCACCCCTGGCTGAGGGGTACGGCGCCGGCGGCGGGGCGGCCGGCGCCGTACAGGCCCTGCCGGGATCAGTCGGTCAGACCCTCGAAGAGCACCGTGGAGAGGTAGCGCTCGCCGAAGTCGCAGGTGATGGCGACGATGGTCTTTCCGGCGTTCTCGGGCTGCTTGGCCAGGTCGAGGGCGATCTTCAGGATGGCGCCTGAGGAGATGCCGCCGAGGATGCCCTCCTTGGTGGCCAGCTCACGGGCGGTGGCGACAGCCTCCTCGGCCGACACCGTACGCACCTCGTCGTAGATCTCCCGGTCCAGCACGTCGGGCACGAAGTTGGCGCCCATGCCCTGGATCTTGTGAGGCCCGGGCTTGTTGCCCGAGAGGATCGCCGACTCGGCGGGCTCGACCGCCACGACCCGTACATCACTCTTCTGCTCCTTGAGGAACCTGCCGGCACCGGTGATGGTGCCGCCGGTGCCGATGCCCGAGACCAGGATGTCGACCTGCCCGTCGGTGGCCTCCCAGATCTCGGGGCCCGTGGTGCGGTAGTGGATCTCGGGGTTGGCCGGGTTCTCGAACTGCTTGGCGAGGATCGCGCCGTCACGCTCGGCGGCGATCTCCTCCGCCTTGGCGACCGCGCCCCGCATGCCCTCGGCGGCGGGGGTGAGCACCAGCTCGGCGCCGTACGCGCGCAGCAGGGCCCGGCGCTCCTTCGACATCGACTCTGGCATCGCGAGCACCATCCGGTAGCCGCGCGCCGCCGCCACCATGGCTAGCGCGATGCCGGTGTTGCCGGAGGTGGCCTCGACGATCGTGCCGCCGGGCTTCAGCTCACCGGACGCCTCCGCGGCGTCGATGATGGCGACGCCGATGCGGTCCTTGACCGAGTTCGCCGGGTTGTAGAACTCGAGCTTCACCGCGACGGTCGCCTGGTCGGCGCCGTCGAGGCGGTTGATCTTCACGAGCGGGGTCTTGCCCACTGCCTCGGTGATGTTGCTGAGAATGGCCATGAATGTGTCCTGTTCCAGAGTCGGGACCGGTCAGATGGGAGCCCAGAACGTCGCGGAGCTGGGCTCCGGCGACGCCACTTACAGCCGGGTGGTCGGCCGGGAGTGACAGGTGCAGCAGCACAGACAGAGCTGCGGCGCGAGGCACGGCGAGGCCAGGGCGTCCATCGGTGGGCCCTCCTCTCCGGCTCGGATGCTGCTCACGCTACCGCGCGGCCGGTGCTCCCGGCTAGGCGCACCCAGCCCAGGGCGTCAGTCGACGCCCAGGGCGCCGTGCGTGCGGACCTGGGCCAGGAACTGGCCGTGACCGCGGTGCCAGCGCACGATCTGCACGACGACCAGCACCTGGGCGGCGACGCACAGGGTGTCGCGCACCCGGGCTCCGACGAGCTCCACCATCGGCGCGAACTCGATGGCGCGGCCCGTGACGAACGCCGTCGACAGCCACGTCGTACGCCACAGCAGCAGCCTGTCCAGACGGGTGGCCGCCGCCAGCGCGAGCGGCGTCCAGGCCATGAGGTCGTACCAGGAGAAGGAGTTCGGGGTGGTGACCAGCCAGGACACGTACAGGATCGTGGCCGTGCGGATCGCCACCGTGGTGGGGTCCTGGTGCGGCTTGACCCCGAAGGAGAGCCTGGGCACGGGCCGCCATCCCAGCAGCCGGAACAGCATCCACGCCACCACCGCCCACGCCAGCAGGCCGACGATGTTGATGATGATCTTCGACAGGTTCCAGCTCAGCCACACCGTCAGGAGGCGGAAGACGGGGCCGGCCCAGGAGGCGGCGTTGACGTAGCTGGTGTTGCGCGACGCCGACAGCAGCGCCGTCGGCTCCCACACCACGTAGCAGAGCACCAGGGGCACCAGCGCCCCGCCGATCATCGAGAACAGCTTGCGAGGCTCGCGCCAGTAGCCGTGGACCATCGCGATGCCGTACAGGACCATGTTGACCTTGGCACCGCCGGCCAGGCCGATCAGCACCCCGGCGAGCACGGGGTAGCGCCGCATGCAGGCGATGGCGGCGATGGCCAGCACGACCGCGAACGACTCGTTGTGGGCCTGCGCCACCACCGCCCAGATCATCGCCGGGTTCAGGAGCGTGAACAGCGCGGCCCGGGTCTGCAGGAGGGCGTTGCCGCGCGCCATACGCACGACGATCAGCCCGATGCCGATCATCGGCAGCACCGACATCAGCTGCAGCCAGAAGACGATGTCGTGCATGTTCTCCCCGCCGAGCCGGCTGGCGAGCAGCTGGCTGCCGGAGATCAACGGCCCGTACACGGTGGGCGTGTCCTGCCACGGGCGCTCGGTCACCGACAGCACGGGGTCGTACTGCTGCCGGAAGATCTCACCGACGGTGATCTCGTACGGGTCCCGGCCGAGCACCTGCAGCCGGCCGTACGCGGCGTACATGAGGACATCCGCCGAGGTCATCGGCGGCACCAGGGACACGATCAGGTTGAGGGCGGCCCCCAGCCCCAGGAGCCTCTCCACCCGGGGGCGCCAGCCGTCGACCACCGCCCGGGAGGCGACCCAGAGGCCAACGGCGCCCACGGCGATGAGGACGTACAGACCGAGCACGGCCACCCACGGGTTCGGGTTGGTGTCCCAGCTTGTCGGTGCGTACCAGGGGGGCAGCAGGCTCCCCCGCCGCGGGCCGAGCGACAACGTCACCGCCGACGGGCCGAGGAACCCCATCAGGGCGATGCCCAGCGAGGTGCCGACGATCAGCCCGAGGCCCCAGCGATGGTCGCGGTGCCACCGGGTCGGTTCGTACAGGCGGGCGGGCCGGAGCCCGATCCGGTAGGGGGTGCTCACTCGTCCGGCCGCGCGGGGTGGTAGCGCCGCCGCCGCATGGCGGGCAGCGCCTCGCTGATGACGACCCCGCCGGCGAGGGCGAGCAGAGCGGCCGAGCCCACACCGACCGCGATCACGACGGGCCGCAGGTCACGCGGCGCAGGCACCTCCAACGGCGCCGGCGCTGGGGTGGCCGGGGCGCTCGACTGCGGTGCCCGCGCCACCGGGAAGGGGCCGAAGACCGCGTTCACCGGGTTCACGGTGCCGTAGCCGAGCTGCGGGTCGGGCACGGCCCCCGCCGGCCGGTCCGCGGTGAGCTCGAGCCGCCGCCTCACCTCCGCGGGCGCGAGCCTCACGCCAACGGCCCGCTCCTTCTGGATCATCAGCGCCACCACACCGGTGACGATCGGGGCGGCGTACGAGGTGCCCTGGCCGGAGGAGACGGCGATGCCTAGCCGCTCGTAGTCAGCGTCGCTCATGCCGGCGGGGCGCTTCAGCGTGGGCATCAGCAGTGGCACATCGTCACCCGGAGCCGCGACCGTCACCGGCATCCGCGGGTCCGACTGCGAGACCTGCGACGCCGTGTCCGTCCTGGTCGTGGCACCGACGGCGATCACGCCCGGGTACGCCGCCGGGTACGACGGCCCCGCGCCGGGGCCCGCGTTGCCCGTCGCCGCCACGACCACGACA